>CAZPZL010000057.1:0-10688 GCA_964590925.1 uncultured Granulicella sp. | reverse complement strand
TGGCGCGAGACCATCGCCATTGCCGCCTGCCCGTTGTACATCGAGGCACCGCCCGATGATCCCTGCGTCGCATCGCCCAGCGGCCCTGAGGCTTCAAGACCCCGCGCGTCGATGGGCCAGAACGCAACCCCTGAGCGAATCGCGTCGTCGATGGTCGCGTGCAGTTGCGCCTGATTATCAATGCCGTGCAGTGTCAGTCCGCTGGCAAAGTATATAAGCACCTTGCGCTCGCTGAGGCGGCCCAGCAACTTGGCCGCCGTCTGTAGCGCAGAGAGCTGCCGATCAGTGTTGAAGAGGTTAAACTCGCTGTTGTCCTGCCCGAAGGCCGCGCCGGTATCAGCGCTGGCCGCGTCGTTGGTGGTGTCCTCGGGCTGCTGATTCTCGCCCACTATCAGCGTCTCCAGAATGCTGAGCAGCTTGTTGCGGTCGGCAGTGAAGTCTTGCAACACATCCACCGATGCGCCGTCGTAGCGCATCAGCGAGACCACATCAGCCGAGGTCATCTGGGTACGAATGAACTTCTCCGCTGCAGCCAGCGAGCGCACCTTGTCCGAGTCCGACATCGCCGTCAGATCAAAGTACATCGAAATCAATCGGCGATCCCGGTAGCGATTATCTCCGGGAGTCTCCGGCGCAATCTCGGTTACGGCCAGCTTGTTGTAAACTTTGATGTTCTCCGGCTCCGGTTTGGCGGGCGCGACGACTGTAGTGGGCAGCTCGTTATACTCGCAGGTACGCACGGTCTGCTTTACGCCGTCCTCGGTCACGGTAAAGTCCTTGGCAGTGAGGCCGGGGATCGATTTGCCTTGTTTGTCCTTAACGTTGACCGCTTCGACCACCAGCTTGGAGCTGGCCGTGATGGTGAACGGCGCGGCAGCGGTGCCTTGCTTGGCGTTCTGCCCGGTCACCTGCGCGCCAGCGACTGGCAACATCACTGCGGAAAGCATCATTGCGAAGATCATAGAGAGCGTCGTGCGCTGTCGCATTCTTCAGAACCTCATTCTTATTGAAAGTCCATTCGTTCGTGAATCCGCACACTATTAGAAACGGAAGCGGAGAGAAGCGTTGATGTCGCGCATCGAGTTGGCGCCTACGGGCAGTCCAAACTGTGAGCTGGTGATCGAGCTTTGCCAACTGGAGTACGTCACATGATTCAGCAGGTTGTTAGCGGCAATTTGAATATCGACGGTGTACTTGTCCTTCATGCGAATGGTGCGCGCCATCGAAGCGCTCAGGCTGAACTGATTCGGCCCCGTAATTGAATCCCGCCGCGCATTGCCCCATCCAGACTGCGGTGCCGTAAATGCCGCTGGATTAACATGCAATCCTGCGGGCGCGGGAGTGAGCGGTATGCCGGTAACATCTGGTCGAACCACGGCGCTGAATCCGTTCACCGTTACTGCGCCGTCGATCGGCGTCTCCGGCGTACCGCTGCCCAGGTTGATCTGCGTCTGCACTGTCCACTCTTTGTAGAGTCGTCCGCGCCATCCGGCCAGCAGCGAGCCGCCGCCCATGCCCATGCCCGTGGTGTATTGAAACGAGGTATTGAGCAGATGTCGTTGGTCGAAGGAGGAGAGCCCACGTTCTCCCGCCAGGTTAGTCCAGTTCTGCGCGATCGCGCCGCCGGCCGCCGCTCCGCCACCGAACGACGAGTCGTCGTCAATCGACTTCGAGAAGGTGTAGGTCGCCGATGCGGTGAAACCATTGTGCAGCCGCCTCCGCAGTTGCAACGTCCCCCACTCGCGGTGCGAGTTGCCGTTGGAGGTAAGGTACTTGAATCCCGTAGGAGGACAGTCAGTGCCTGTGCATGGAGTCGTGCCTGGCGCGTTCGTGTTGGGCAGAAACACCTGTGCGCCACGCGTTCCCTTGTTGCCCGCATAGAGGGCCGTCATCTGTAGCGATCCCGGCAGGTCGCGCCTCACCTGCAGGTTCCATGTATGCACATAGCCCACGCGGAAGTTGGGATCAACGCCAAAGGTTCCGGTCGATGCCGACGTGCATTGCGTCGTCCCGCTTCCCGGTACCGGGAAGCCGTTGGCCATTGTCAACGGGCACTTCGTCCCGTCCAGCGTCAGCACCTTCGAGGTCGACGACTGTAGCTCAAACTGATTCGCCATCTGCTGTGCGATCGATTGATACACCGACGTGTCGTAGCTCATCTGATAGCCCGCGCCGATGACCAGCGAAGAGCCGGGAATCGGCCTCCACGAGACGCCGATGTTTGGCTCAAATCCTGCGCGGTCCGGTCGCACCAGTGACGTCGGATAGCTCTGCCCGGTCTCCGGCCCTACTGGGTTGTTCGCCTTCACTGGCATAGTTGCCGCGAAGGTGGATGTGGAGTTCGAAGCTATATCCTGATTCAGCAGGCGATTCTGCAACTCGGTAACGGGCGCGCCGTAGTCCCAGCGCAGCCCCACCTTCATCGTCAACTGCGGATTCATCCTCCAGTCGTCGCTGGCGAATCCGGCGTAGATCGATTGCCGCAGATACTTGTCCGGGTTGCCATAGGAGATCGAACTGGCGTCGGGAATACCCAGTAGGAAGTCGGCGAAGTCCGACCCGGCTGTGGTGACGCTGCCAGGTGTTGCAACATTACCGCCTGCAGTCGCCGTGCCAGTGAAGGTAAACGAGCCGCGTGGATTGGCCTGCGAGAGCGTGTTGTACTCGCGCCGCCGGAAGTCGAAGCCGAACGAGACGTTATGTTGCCCGTGGTTCCAATTCAAACGTGGCGAGAGCGAATTAGTCTCATTGCGCGTGAATGAACTGTTTCCATCCGACAGACCTGCAATCGCGCTATTGCCGCTGAAGCTCAGCGATGGAGGCCCCCAGTAGGTTGGATCTGGATCGTTGCCAGTAATATCCTGCTGCAAGGTGGGATTGGTATGATTCTGCCAGTATGGCGTCGCGCGATTGGAATTATGGCTGAAGCTGTAGTTCACATTTGTGCGCAGATGCCAATTGAAGCTGTGTGACCAACCAACGCCAGCGTTGATCCCCAGACCGTGCGACGAGTCCACAAACCCAAAGAGCGATCCGTTGCTGCTGCGCGTGCTACTGACGGCAAAATTCCCGTTGATGTTGTCCTTGTTTTTTGGTCCGACCGTCTTGTAGACATATGTGTTAAGCGAGTCCACGTGCGTATCGGAGACCACCGGAACCTGATAGTTTCCCTGCGCGTTTCCTGTCACATTCGGCGTCTTATATAGACTCAGCAGCGCCTGTGCCGCCGTGCTGATACACGCCGCCGGAATCTGATTATTGGAGATGACACTGCCCGGCGTAATACCCTGCGAGCTGAGGCAGGTGGCAGCCGCTCCAGTCGTCGGCGCATAGATTGTTCGGCCCAACTCGCTCAGATTCCCAGCCAGCTCATTCGCGTCCGGCATGATGCCGTTCTGCGTCGTAGCGTAGCTGTTCTCGGTCCGCTGATAGCCCACAAACAGTGTTGGACCATGCACCAGCAGATGGGGTATCTTGATCGGCCCCTGCACGCTGAAACCGCCCGTCATCTGATTGGTATTGGGCTTGGGCGTATCGCTGCCGGTAAACGAGTAGGTCTTGGCGTCCAGCGTGGAGTTGTCCAAATTCAGATTGAATCCGTAGTTGTACATCGACTTCCCGCTGGCCGTGTTGCCGAATCGCGGAGCCATGGAGAACTGCGAGGTTGCCGCGTTGTTCACGCTTCCGTTGATGAGCAGCCCATCGTTGGCGCTCTGCGAGTTGTCCTCTGCTGGCGCAGCCGCACTGGCCGCGTCCGTAGTCTTATCCTTCTTCGCGTCCTTCTTCTCCTCCGGCTTGGGAGCCTCGGCTGTCTTCACCGGTTGGCTCGTCGTCTGTATCTGGGTGAAGGGCTGGCTGGCCACAGGCTTCAGCGCCGCGCGCATGGCATCCAGCGAGAGCAGCGTCAACTCCCACTTGCCCAGTGCTGCATCCGGCGCAACCGTCACGCTCTGTTTGAGCGGCTCGAATCCCGTCATCTCGATCTGAACCGTCGCCGCGCCGTCAGCCATATCCGCAATCGAGTAGAAGCCTTGCACGTCGGTCACGGTGACTAACTTCTTTTCGCCTTCCGTCACCGTAACGGTCGCGCCCGGAACCGGCAGCCCGTGAAAACTCACCACACCGCGCAACTCGCTGGCCTGCGCGACGCCTGCCATCGCCAGCAACGCAATCGCACACAAGAGCAGAACTCGTCCGCTCAACCTGTTACCCACCAGCTCTTTGTCGATTGCGGACCAACATATGCTTCGCTTGATCTTCACGCGTAGGGTTCTTCTTTCTAGGGTCATTACCGACAACTACGCACAGGCCTTGCCGTCGGTTCCATAAAAATCACATTGCAAAAAGAATTCATTCATATGACGCTTGCTAGCCGGAATCGCTCGCCATGCGGCAAGAATAATTCTCATCCGCCCCACTTTTTCTCCCACACGCTCTCGTCTTTGCCCCATACCCTCTGTGCTAATCCTATCGCCCACCTATTGATCCGGCATGGAAGGATTGCGATCATGCGGCATAGGTTACATCCTTTTGTCCGAAGTAGTTTTCTACCCTTTCCGGCTATTTCTGGATGCTGCGCAGCGCGCCGATGGCGGTGCGCGTCAGCGCCGTCTTGGTTCTGGGCGGGGCCGTCTTCGTCACTCTCTGCTTCAGGTCGGCATTGAGCAACTCATCCGGGTTCAACTCCGGCGAGTAACTGGGAAGATAGAAGGCCGCGATCTTCTCTTCGTTTTCCGCGAGCCATTTCTTCACGGCCTTGGAGTGGTGTACGCGCAAATTATCCAAGATCAGGAAGACTCTTTTCTCGCGTCCATGCACAAGCCGCCTCATAAAGCCAATCAGAATCTTCGCGTTCAGCGCGCCACTGAAGACCTTCCAGCGCATCTGGCCCTTGTTGGTCACCGTTGAAATCACACTCAATTTCGAACGATTGGCGTTAGCCAGCACAACCGGCGTCTTGCCCTTCGGCGCGTAACCACGGCCGCGCACGTCGTCCTTCATGATTCCTACCTCCATCCTCATTGTTCCTGACCGAGTTCATTGCGTAATGCGCGGTGCTTCTTAGAGCGGCAGGTGGCCCGGTCATGCACCTGACCGCGAGACACAGATTTGTGCCCCATTCATCGCGTCTTTGTTTCCTGCGATGAGTGGGTCTACCGCGAATCTCGATTCTGAGCCGTGGAGGGCTATTCAGAAGGCACAGGTCAAATCTCGATGCCCGTGAATCACGCACGATTTCGATCTCATCCACTGGCCCATCGTCGCTGTCCGGGCGCGTCTCATAGAGCAGCAGGTAGACGCCTGCGACGAGCATCCTCGCCGCAGGCGCGATCTCCGGGCGAGCACTCCGAGCCGTGGGTAGCTGACCAGCAGTCTCGCCTTCTCTTCTATCGCCGAGGACACGCTCCGCAGCCGTGGGTTCTTATGCGACGAGTTTGAGGGACTTCATCTGGGTGAGGAGTTCGGAGAGGTCGATAGGCTTCATCAAGTAGGCATCGCAGAGGCTTTTGAAGCATTGCATGACCTCTTTGATCTCAGTGACGGCGGTGGTCATGATGATCCTGGCTCCGTGGGTCGAACTGATGCAGTTGTCCTCCTCCAGCTTGCGGATTTCGATGACGGCGTCGCGTCCGTTGAGCTCAGGCATCATGATGTCCATGCAGACCAGATCGAAGGTCTTACCCTGGCCCAGCGTGGAGCGAAAGGCCTCGACCGCCTCGATACCGTTGGCGGCGACCTCGCAGTGGCCGTAGCGGGTGAGAAAGGACTTGAGCAAAAGCTGGCAGGAAAAGTCGTCCTCGACCAGAAGGATCTGCAGTGGGCGGCTGACGGCGGCCGTGGGGCGAATCTGGATCACGTTGGAATCGTCTTGGTGGGGCATTGGATTACCTCCTGAATTTGGATTGCGCCGTCTGCGCCTCCGAGGCGCTGGGACGAATCTGGGACTGACTAGCCGGTCTTTTCCAGCTCCTGATGTTGCGTGGTGCTCTGCTGAACCCAGCCGCCTTGCTCGATGACGGTTTTGAAGCGTTGGAACTGCTCGACGAGGCCGGGCAGCAACTGGCGGCAGCGGTCGAGATCGTTGGCATTGGTGGCCTGCTCGATCTCCAAGGCGACGACGCGCATAGCTTCGGCGGCGACAGTGGCGGCAGCCCCTTTGAGTGTGTGGGCCTGGGCGTGGATGCCAGTGACGTCGAATCGGTCCAGCCGCTGACGCAACAGCTCGATCTGGGAGGGCGCGTCTTGGAGAAAGCCTTGAAGGATGATGCTGGCCAACTCGCGGTCGTCCATGAGGCGGCGCATCAGTGAGGAGGCATCGAACAGGGATGCAGAGTCAGAGAGCTTCGTGCTCGTGGATTCGGCGACGGTTGGTGTCGCCTGCACGGCGGCGGGAGCGGGCAGCCAACGGGCTAGTGTTTCGGCGAGTTGGGTAAGCTCTACCGGCTTGGCGAGATAGTCGTTCATGCCAGCACGCAGGCAAAGCTGGCGGTCCGAGGCCATGGCGCTAGCCGTCAGGGCGATGATGGGAAGATCACTTAGGCCTGAGCGGCGAATCTGGTGGGTTGCCTGATAGCCGTCCATGACTGGCATGGCGCAGTCCATCAGGACCAGATCGAATCCTCCGCGCAGGAGTGCTTCGACGGCCTGTGCTCCGTCGGCGAATGCCTCGGCTTTGTAACCGAGCTTACACAGTTGGGCGAGAATGACCTCACGGTTGGTGGGGTTGTCCTCTGCGACCAGAATTCGCTGGCCACGGCCGACGCGCAGGGCAGAGGATTGCGCGGCGGGAGCAGTGGGTTGTCCACCCCCACTATCGCGGTGTGACTGAGATGGGGGATGCACCCCGGCAACCGGCGCGGTAGTTTGCACGGCGGAGGAGCGCGCGGCGGACGCAACATGCTGAAATACGGCGGTAAACCAGAAGGTAGAACCCTGACCGACGATGCTATCGACACCAATGAAACCGCCCATCATCTCGACCAGTTGCTTGCAGATGGCCAGCCCCAGACCGCTGCCGCCGAACCGGCGCGTGGTGGAGACGTCGGCCTGAACGAAGGGCGAGAAGAGCAGGTCGATCTGATCCTGACGCAGGCCGATTCCAGTGTCAGTGACGGTGAAACGAAGTGTGCAGACGCGATCATTCTGCTTGAATATATCGGCATAGACGGTGACGTTGCCCTGCGAGGTAAACTTGATGCCGTTGGATATCAGATTGGTAAGGATCTGGCGCAGGCGGTGCGCGTCGCCACAGAGCATGGTGGGGATGTGTGGCGAGACATAGGGCGCGATCTCGACACCCTTGGCACTGGCCTGATTACGCAGTAGTTGAACCACATTGTCGAGGGTATGCGCGAGATTAAAGGGACGATCTTCAAGGGTAAGCTTGCCAGCCTCAATCTTGGAGAGGTCGAGAATCTGGTCGATGAGGGTGAGCAGGGTTCGACCGCTGGTCTGCGCGACTTCGGCGTAGCGGTGCTGCTCGTCGGTCAGGTCGGTCTGCAGCAGAAGTTGGGTCATGCCGATGACGCCGTTCATGGGTGTGCGAATCTCGTGGCTCATGTTGGCGAGGAAGCGGCTCTTGGCGTGGTTTGCAGCATCGGCGGCGACGGCCAACTCTTTGGCGTGTGCGGTTGCGGCCTGTAGTTCGAGGTTATTTCGTTGCAGCATGTCCTCGTGCTTCTTGCGCTCGGTGATGTTGCGCGCGATGCCAGCCAGACCGACGACCCTGCCTTCATTGTTGAAGAGCGGGACTTTGGTGGAGAGGACGTAACACAGCTCGCCTGTCTCGTTGTCCCGCTTCGACCGTTCCTGATCGAAGAGCGGCTTTTTCTCGCGCATCAGGCGCTGCTCACTCTCATAGAAGACATCGGCCACCTCCTTGGAGAAGCAGTCGTAGTCGGTTTTTCCGATGAGATCATCCGGACTGTTCTTGCCGTTCCATTTGGCGGTGGCAACGTTTGCGACCAGGAAGCGGCTTTCGGTGTCTTTGACGAACATCAGGTCTGGGACGTTGTCGATGAAGGTGCGCAGGATACTGCGCTCGCGGTCCAGCACCTCGTGCTGTGCGGCTAGTTGGCGGGTTGCCTGCTCGGCGTTCTCGCGGGCCTGAATCAAGTCCAATTCCACACGCTTGCGCTGGGTGATGTTGGTCGCGATGCCCGCCAGTCCGGTGACGACTCCCAGGCTATCGAAGAGGGGAATCTTGGTGGTCAGAACGTAGCGGGTTTCACCAGTTCTAGCATCGATGCTTGCTTCTTCGTGGTCGATCAGGGATTGGCCGGAGCGAATCAAGAACTGTTCATCGCGGATGAATCCCTCTGCGATGTCGGTGGGGAAGAAGTCGAAGTCGCTCTTCCCAATCAATTGTTCGGGACTCTCCATGCCGTTCCATTGCGCGGTTGCTGGATTGGCAATGATAAACCGGCTCTGCGTATCTTTGACGAACATGAGGTTAGGAACATGGTCAAGGAAGGTGCGCAGAATACTGCGCTCGCGGTCCAGCACCTCATGCTGTGCGGCCAGTTGGCAGGTTGCCTGCTCGGCGCTCTCGCGGGCGCTGATCAGTTCGGTCTCGGCCAATTTGCGGTCGGTGATGTCGGCGCTGAGGCCGATGTGACCGAGGTACTCGCCGTCGGCGGAGAAGCGCGGCTCGGCGTTGGAACCGATCATGCGCCACTGGCCGTCAGCACGGCGGACACGGTATTCCTCGCGAAAGGTCGCGCGCTCAGTGATCGCGCGGCTGGCTGCCGCAGCGTAGTGTTCCATATCGTCGGGATGGATTCGCGAGCGCCACTGGCTAACCTGCATCTGCTCATCTGAGACGCCGCGATACTCCCGACAGGCGCGATTAATGTATTGAATGTTGCCTTCGGCGTTGGTGACCCAGAGCATGGAGGGACAACCATCAGCCATCGAGCGGAAGCGCTCTTCGCTCTCGCGCAGATGCATTTCGGCCTGCTTCTGCGCCGTAAAGTCCCAGTTTGTGCCGATGGCGAGGATGGCCTTGCCGGAGGCGTCCCGCTTCACATGGGCGAGCGCGCGAACATAGTGAATGCTCTGATCCGGCCATACCACGCGGAACTCGGTGTTGAAGTCCTTTTCGCCACGCAGGGCAGCTTGAAACTCCTCGCCAGCCCGGTCACGATCCTCCAGATGCAGGCCGAAGTACCACGTCTCGTATACACCGACGAACTGGTCTCGCGGAACGCCATAGATGTGGAGCATCTGCTCGTCCCAGATTAGTTCGCTCTTGGCAACGTCGAACTCCCAGATGCCCACGCCGCCTGCGTGGGTCGCCATGCTCAGGCGGTTGGCGGCCTCCTGCAGTGCCGCATCGGCTCGCTTACGCTCGCTGATGTCGGTGACGTGGACGATGGAGTGGCGCGCGATTCCTTTTTCGTCGCGCAGAATCGATACTCTGACATGGCAGCAGATGGAGTGTCCATCGTGATGGAAGTAGTCTCGCTCCGAATCGATGTGATCGGCCGTGCCGCTCCACAACTGCTCCCGCTGCTTCTGAACCGTCTCCCGATCTTCATCCGTGGAGATCTCCAGCCATGTTTTGGCAAGCAACTCCTCTTCGCTGTAACCCAACAGTTGGCATATTGCGGTATTGGCTTGCAGGATGCGCCCGTCCGATCCAGCGACGTACATGCCGACCGGCGCGTGCTGAAAGATCTCGCGCAGGTATGCTTGGTTATCGAGCAGAGCGCGTTCAGTGCGTTTGCGCTCGGTGATGTCGCGGATGATGGCAGTGGCGGCGACGACCTTGCCGCTGGTGTCGCGCACCGGTGAGCCGGTAACCAGAATGGGAACCTTGTGTCCGTCGGCGTGCAGGCAGCGGCCCTCGATGTTGAGAATGGAATGGCCGCTAGAGACATATTCGATGGCCTGCTTTAACTGCGGCAGGATATGCGGCGGGATGAAGCTGGAGGGGTCCTGTCCGATGGCCTGCTCGGCGGAAATGCCAATCAATCTTTCCGCGCCGCGATTCCATGTACGGACGATGCCTTCCGGTGAGGTAGTGACAATGGCGTCGTCGCTGTGTTCCACGATGGAGGCCAGAAAAGCCTGCGCCGACTCGCGCGAGCGCCGCTCGGTGATGTCGTGCTTGATGGCGATGTAGTTGGTGATCACGCCGGATGCGTCGCACACCGGAGCGATGCGCATCTCCTCGTCGTAGAGCGTGCCGTCTTTGCGTCGGTTGGTCAACTCGCCCTGCCAGACCTTGCCGGAGCTGATCGTCTCCCACAGGTTCTGGTAGAACTCCGGGGGGTGCAAGCCGGATTTGAGGACGCGGGGATTCTGCCCGATGGCCTCGTCGCTGTGGTACCCGGTCAAGGCGGTGAAGGCGGGATTGACGTACTGGATGATGCCACAGGCGTTGGTTATGGCAACGCCATTGGCTGCCTGTTCGACGGCAGTCGCAAGACCGGCAGAATCAACCACGCTTACAGCAGCACACCCCATTCCCCCTCCGTTCGGGCTTTGAGCTCAGTTCCACTTATCGGCGGATAGTGGGGCTTGGTGAGTGTATTTATGAATTACCGCGGTCCGAACAGCGACTGAAGATGGACTTCGACGCGGCGGAGGTCGTCCTCGGTGTCCACGCCGACGGTGTCGAATTCGGTCGGCTCGACGTAGATGTTGAGGCCGTTTTCGAGGAAGCGAAGCTGCTCCAGACGCTC
>CAZPZL010000056.1:0-10732 GCA_964590925.1 uncultured Granulicella sp. | reverse complement strand
ATCGGCACTGGCTCCTTATAGCTTTGAGCGGCGGGAGCCGGGGGTGGGCGATGTGGTCGTCGAGATTGCCTATTGCGGCATCTGTCACTCGGATATTCATCAGGTGCGCGATGAGTGGGGCGGCGCGATCTACCCCATGGTGCCAGGCCACGAGATCGTTGGGCGCGTGACCGTGGTGGGTGCGGAGGTTGCCAAGTTCAAGGTGCGCGATCTGGCTGGCATCGGAGTGATGGTCGACTCCTGTCGCGTCTGCCCCAACTGCAAGGCGCACGAGGAGGCATACTGCGAGAAGGGATTCGTCGGGACGTACAACGCCAAGGGTTACGACGGCGTGCTGGTGCAGGGCGGCTATGCCAACAACATCGTCTGCAACGAGCGCTATGTGCATACGCTCTCGGCGAAGTTTGAGGGGCGGCTGGCCGCGGTGGCTCCGCTGCTGTGCGCGGGCATTACGACCTACTCGCCGCTGCGCCACTGGAAGGTGGGGCCTGGCAAGAAGGTTGGCGTGGTCGGTCTCGGCGGGCTGGGACACATGGGGCTGAAGTTCGCTCACTCCTTCGGCGCGCACGTCGTGCAGTTCACGACCAGCGAGAGCAAGATCGCGGACGCGAAGAAGCTGGGCGCCGACGAGGTTGTCCTCTCGAAAGACATCGACGCGATGGCGAAGCACGCGGGCAGCTTCGACTTCATTCTCGACTGCGTTGCCGCGCCGCACGATGTGAATCCTTACCTGAATCTGCTGCGTCTGGATGGGACGATGTGTCAGGTGGGCCTGCCCGAGGCACCGCCGCAGATCGCGCCGTTCGCCATCATCACCAACCGACGGTCGTTTGCGGGATCCATGATCGGTGGCATGACAGAGACGCAGGAGATGCTGGACTACTGCGCTGAACAAGGCATCCTCTCGGAGATAGAGCTGACCTCGATCGATAAGCTGGGCGAGGCCTACGCGCGCGTTGTCAAGAATGATGTGAAATACCGCTTCGTGATCGACATGGCTACGCTGAAGGCTTAAAGAAGAGCTGAGGTAGCGGGCATCTCTGGCGTAGCGGCGATGAGCTGCTGCGCGTAGAGGCTGCGGGGGGACTCGCAGACCTGTAGGCTATCGCCGCTTTCGACCAAGCGTCCATGCTGCATTACGGCGACGCGATCGCAGAGGTAGCGGACCAGCGGCATCGAGTGCGAGATGAAGAGGTAGGTTAGGCCGAGTGTGCGTTGCAGGTCGCGCAGAAGGTTGATGACCTGCGCGCCAACCGAGACATCAAGCGCGCTGACTGGCTCGTCGAGGACGAGGAAGCTCGGGCGAAGGGCGAGCGCGCGGGCGATGTTGATGCGCTGGCGCTGGCCACCGGAGAACTCGTGCGGGTTGCGAGGCAGGGCGGAGTCATCGAGGCCGACTGAGCGGAGAAGCTCGCTGAGGCGCGCGGGCAGGCCCTCCGGCGGCGGCTCGCGGTGGATGGTGAATGGCTCGGCGAGGATCTGGCGCACGTTCATGCGCGGGTTCAGCGCGGCGTAAGGGTCTTGAAAGACGATCTGCATACGGCGGCGCAGGACGCGCATCTGGTGGGATGAGGCGTGCGGAAGCGGCTTGTCTTCGAAGAGGACTTCGCCTGCGGTTGGCTCGATCAGGCGCAGAAGCATGCGCGCAACGGTGGACTTGCCGCAACCGGATTCTCCGACGAGGCCGAGCGTCTCGCCTTGCTGAATGGTGAACGATATGTTATCTACGACACGCACGGTGCTGTTATCGCGCGGGTAATCCTTGCTGAGGCCGCGCGCTTCGACCAGCGGAGTTGGTTCGGATTGCGCTGATTCGTCAGTGAGTGGCATTGCGAAATGGTAGCATTCATAAGGGGCAGAGTTGTGAGTTGTCAACGTGCCCGCAGATTTTAACCAAACTTTTTGAGGAGACTTGCCGAAATGTCGGATGCAATCAGTGTCGCAGGAAAGACCGTTTTAATAACTGGAGCAAGTTCGGGAATTGGCCGGGCGACGGCGGTCGCCTTTGCCGCGAAGGGCGCGAACGTTGTGGTGACGGCGCGGCGCGAAGATCGACTGCGCGAGCTGTGCGAACAGATTCACGCATCGGGCGGCAAGGCCATCTTTCTGACGGGCGACGCGACAGATGAAGCGACTGCGCAGGATTGCATCGCGCTTGCGGTCAGCGAGTTTGGCCGTTTGGACATCTTGATCAACAACGCGGGTGCGGGCAACTACAAAAATCTGGTCGACACCAGCGTCGAAGAGTATGACACGCTGATGGACGTCAACATGAAGACGAGTTTTTTGTTTGCGCGCCACGCCGCGCCGGTGATGATTTCGCAAAAGGGCGGCGAAATTCTGTTCATCTCATCGGTCGCGGGGATTCAGGGTTATCCGGGTGAGGCGGTCTACTGCGCCAGCAAGTTCGCACAGGTCGGATTCGCGCAGGCGCTCGATGGGGAACTACGCAAGCATGGCATCAAGGTGGGTACGATCTGTCCCGGCGGTGTGAAGTCGGAGTTCGCAGTGGGCAAGGGACGCACCGAAGAGGGAGTAAAGAACTCTTACATGATGGAGCCTTCCGATGTTGCCGACGCGATTCTTTTTGCCTGTTTGCAGCCGCGCAACGCGCGGATCCTGCAGATGACGGTGCGCCACATGGGCGAGCCAGGAAAGTAAGGGGAAAACAGCCAAGATAGGTCTGATTCAGTCCCCAGTGCTTCCTCACGGACTAAATCTCCTGGGAGTTTTGCGCGACTTGTAGCTAACTAAAGTTCCACTCTTACAAACTAGAGCTTACGTAGAGATTTCATAACGTTCACAAGGAGATTAGCTCGAAGCCGAGTGGAATGATGCGGTAAATCCTGCCAACTCACGCTGTCCCTTCGCGGTCAGTTCAAAATAAGGCAAAGGTCGCCCCAGTGACCTATCCGCGTTTCGCTCGCCGGAAGAAACATTACGCTAGTGTTTAAAACGCTATAAGCCGTAGTCCGCTCAGCCTCCTGTCGCACTCTATCCTCTGCTTGGATGTCTCGTCATACCTCCCCGAGCTTGATCGTTCAATTCAATAGATCATAAAAATGGAACGGGCAAGTTTTCAAGTGGTCCGAATGCAGGTAACATAGAAATAATGATTGAATGCAAAACAGCGCCGCCAGCCAGATGTGCCCCAACGGCCAGCGGCCTATATTCACTGCTGCTCGTCATTGTGCTGTTTGCCGCGACAGTCGTTGGCCGCGCGCAGGCCACCTCTCAGGCAGAGTCCAAGGCTGTCGAAGGCGCGCTCGAACAGCTCGCCGCGCCTGCCGGGCAGAACCTTTCGGTGCCGACGCTTGGCTCCTTCGGTGGATCGCTGGCCGAGGGCAAGGCCACGGAGACTGTGCTTGACCTATCGCTGGACGATGCGATCGCGCGCGGCCTGCGAACCAACCTCGGACTCATTCTGCAAACAACCGCGCAACAGAACGCATACGGCCAGCAGCTTGAACAGCTTCAGGCGCTGCTGCCCACCGTCACCAGCAATGCGTCGATTGAGGTCGAACAGGTTGACCTTGCCACCTTTGGCTTGAAGATTCCCGGGCTGAACCCCGTCGTCGGGCCGTTTCAGGTGGTGGACTTCCGCGCGTATCTTACGCAGTCGTTGGTCAACGTTCCGGCACTGGAGAACTACCTCGCGGCCAAGCACAACTTTGCCGCAGCAAAACTTTCCGCAGAAGACGCGCGAGAGATGGTAGTGCTGACCGTCGGCAACGCCTATCTGCTGTGCATCGCAGATGTGGGGCGCATTGACGCGATAACGGCGGACCTAGCCACGGCGAAGCTCTCGCTCGATCAGGCAACCGAATCTCACGATGCAGGCGTCAGCCCGCGGCTCGACGTGCTGCGCGCGCAGGTTGATTATCAGAACCAGCAGCAGTCGCTGATCTCGGCCAACAATCAGCTAGCAAAAGACAAGCTGGCGCTGGCGCGCGCCATTGGGCTTCCGCTCGACCAGGCAATCCGACTGACTGATACGGAACCCTATGCTGCGCTGGACAATCTCGATCCGGCCGCGGCCTTCGCACAGGCGCTAAAGAATCGCAAAGACCTTGCCGCCGCCAACGAGCAGCTCATCGCAGCGCTTGCGCTACAGAAGGCTGCGCGTGCCGACCAACTGCCCACGGTGAATTTTTCCGGTGACTACGGCGACATCGGCCAGACCGCCGCGCACTCGCACGGATCTTTTTCTGCGACTGGAAGCATATCCGCGCCAATACTACAGATTGCGAAGACGCGGGGCGACGCCGACACGGCTGGTGCCCAGGTTGAGCAGGCACGCGACAAGTTGGCCGACCATATTCAACAGATCAACGCCGAGATTCGCGATTCGATCCTCGACATTCAGTCGGCGGTCAAGCTGGTAGAGGCGGCAAAGTCCAACGTCGATCTGGCGCACGAGGAACTCAGCGAGGCGCAGCAGCGGTTCCACAACGGAGTCAGCGACAATCTGCCCGTTTCACAAGCGCAGGCCTCGGTCGAGCAGGCCAACGATCAGTACATTGCAGCGCTCTACCGACACAACGCCGCCAAGCTCTCGTTGGTGCGCTCGATCGGCGTCGCGCAGACCAACCTGAAAGATTATCTCGGAGGAAAGTAACAGTGGCAGACGAAACGAAGCAATCCGCCGAAGTCAAAGGCAGCGTCCAGACTAACGCCCAGACTAACTCTAATGCTAACAACGATTTGGACGAGGCTCCACAGTCGAATTCAGGCCGCAAGTTTTTCGTCATCGGCCTCCTGCTTCTGCTCGTCGTTGGCGCAGCGTACTTCTACTGGCGCTCAACATTCACCGAAGATACGGATGATGCCGCGATTGACGGCAATCTATACCAGATCAGCGCACGTGTCTCTGGTCAAGTAGTTAAGGTCAATGTCGACGACAATCAGACTGTGCAAGCCGGTCAGGTGTTAGCCGAGATTGATCCCACTGACTATAAGGTTGCGCTCGATCAGGCGCAGGCAAACCTCGCCAGCGCACAGGCGGAGTACTCACAGGCTACCACCAATGTTCCCCTTACACAGGTCAACGTAGGCACATCGGTCGCCACCACTGGCTCCGATGTGAAGGGTGCGTCCGACCTGATCGCGCAGGCGGAAAAGCAGGTAGAAGCTGCCAACGCGCGCGTCGTCGAAGCCAAGGCTAATGCACAGAGGGCGCAGGACGATGTTGATCGCTACCAGCCTCTGGTGCAGAAGGATGTCATCAGCAAACAGCAATATGATGCTGCAGTCGCTACGGCGTCCGCGTCGAAGGCTGCGGTCGTCGAGGCCGAGGCCAATGTCCTGGCCCAGCAGAACGCCGTCTCCAGCGCTCGTCAACGGCTGGCCCAGTCCGAAGCACAGGCCGCGCAGTCGGTGAAGAACGGTCCAGGACAAGTCCGCGTACAACAAGCGCGCGCCGAGGCCGCACAGGCCGCCATCCAGCAGGCGCAGGCCAAAGTGGAACAGGCGCGGCTCAATCTCACCTACACCAAGATCACCGCGCCCACCGCTGGAATCGTCAACAAGAAGAACGTGCAGATCGGCGCGAACCTGGCCGCCGGTCAGGACCTGATGACGGTCATTCCGCTCACCGACCTATGGGTTACGGCCAACTTCAAAGAGACACAGCTTACCCACATGCGCCCCGGCCAGCAGGTCACCATCAAGGTAGATGCCTATGGCGACCGCAAGTTCTCCGGTAAGGTCACGCAGATCGGCGGCGCAACTGGCTCCATGCTATCGCTCTTCCCGCCAGAGAACGCCACCGGAAACTACGTTAAGGTGGTGCAGCGCATTCCGGTGCGTATCGACTTTACCAATCTCCAGCAGGACGACGCAGACTACGTTCTGCGCCCGGGCCTCTCGGTTGTCCCTGTCGTCGAGGTTAAGTAGTAGAGCCGCATCTGCTGATCGTCAAAGCTGCGATTCCGCCTGCGTCGTCGTGCACAGCAGAGAAGCTGTTGCCATATCATATCTTTTCGGAGAAGGTGTGAATTCCGCACTCCAGCTTTTTGCCGCCCCAGCGGCCTGCGCGCGGATTTGTAGGATCGTCGGGGACCGCGGTGCACGGCTCGCATCCAATGCTGGTGTATCCGCGCTCGTAGAGTTCGAGCTTTGGAATCATATTTGTTTCGGCGTATGCGTTTACCTGCCCCATCGTCCAGTCAGCAAGGATGCTGACCTTTTTCAACAGCTTGCCGGTTGGGGTGCGGTGGTCTTCAATCTTTTTCAGTCCCTCCCGCGTCGGCGACTGCTCGCGACGCAGCCCAGTGAACCACCAGTCGAAGGGTTCCAGCGAACGCATCAGCGGTTCGACTTTTCGAATCTTACAGCACTCGGTTGGCTGGACGATGTAGAGCAGGCCGAAGTTCGCCTCGTGCTCGGCGAGCGTCGTCAACGGGAGTGCGTTGATGAGATTCAGACTCCACTCAGCAACGATGCGGTCGCGATAGGCGAGTAGTTCCTTGAAGTGGTAACCCGTCTCCAGAAAGATCACTGGCACATCCGGCAGATGCTTGCGCAGCATGTGCAGAACGACCATATCCTCGGTCTGAAAGCTGCTCGTCAGGCAGATCGGTACACCTGCGGCCTCGCGTACGATTTGAGCGACTAACTTCTCGGCGGAGAGCGACTCATAATTTGTAGTTGCTTCTGGTGCGCTCATATCTGCTCCGTCAGACTGTTGAGAATTGCTTCATCATCCGCACTCTCTTCAACTCGCACAGATCCTGAGGCAAAGCTCTCGATGGATGCAATCGTATCCTTCGTCAGCGTTCGCGATGAGATTGCGATGACGCCAGCGAGATCCAATGCACGAATTACAGCAGCCAGTGAGGAGTCGGGGATCAGTGCGTCGTCGATGACAACAGACCGCTCACCACGCGATCCCAGCGCATCCTGCACTCGCTCGGCGAGATAGGCGCGATTCGGAAGAAGGATCAACGCTGGCCTACGCGATGCTCCAGTCGATGTATCCGCGACCGGGGCTACGATCATCGCCGCGCCAACTGTAGCATTGTTTAACGCCTCGATCAAGATGAGCGATCCCGTCCAGCGGCAGGCCTTGTAGCTGTCGAAGAAGAGCGGCAGATTCGACTCGAACTCCACCTCTGCAATCTCATTCATCGCAAGCGAATCTGCGTGTTCGCGCGCAAGCGAGTTCACATCGACACGATAGTCAATTCGGCGGACCGTTGCACGAACCGTGCGCGTCGTATGCTTGGCGATGTACGTCCGCCCAACGCGCAGCGGTTCCTCATGCATCCACACCACCATCGCGCGGAATCGATTGCTGACCGCTGGCAGCGCGGCTGCATCAGCATTCGCCTCGACGAGCATCTCGCCGCGACTGAGATCGATCTCGTCGTTCAACTCTACGGTCACACTCTGTGGATAAGATGCGGCAGCAAGATCGCCGTCATAAGTAACGATTCGCTTCACCGTCGACTCACGCCGCGAGGGCAGAGCCATCACGCGGTCGCCCGCGCGCAGAGTTCCTCGCGCAACCTGTCCGGCAAATCCGCGAAAGTTTGCGTCGGGTCGCAGGACAAGCTGCACCGGAAAACGCATTGCGTCGGATGTATCGGCTGCTGCGAGTGGAACCGTCTCCAGATATTCGAGCAGCGTCGGCCCGCTGTACCAAGGCATCCGAGTGCTTGGTGTGACGACGTTGTCGCCCTCCAGTGCGCTGACCGGAATCATCTCCACGCCTGCGAGTCCAAGCTGCGCGCAGAGCGCCTCGAACTCACGGCGAATCGCATCGAAGCTCGCCTCGGAGTAGTCGACGATGTCCATCTTGTTGACCGCCGCGACGACGTGCGGAATCCCCAGAAGCGACGCAATATATGTGTGCCGTCGGGACTGCGGCAACAGCCCACCTGCCTTTGCAAACGCCTTCGCGTCGATCAGAATTATCGCTACATCCGCCGTCGATGCACCGGTTGCCATATTGCGGGTGTACTGCTCGTGACCCGGAGTGTCGGCGATGATGAACTTGCGCCGCGCCGTCGAGAAGTAGCGATAGGCCACGTCAATCGTAATGCCCTGCTCGCGCTCGGCCTTTAACCCGTCGGTTAATAACGAAAAGTCCACATGGCCATTGGCCGCGCGATTCACGCGACTCTTCTGCACCGCTGCAAGCTGGTCTTCGTAGACGCTCTTGGTGTCGTGCAGCAGCCGTCCAATCAGCGTCGATTTTCCATCGTCCACGCTGCCAGCCGTAGTGAAGCGCAGCATCTGTTGCCCCAAGTGGCCATCAAGAAACTCCTCGAAGCTTCGCCCGACTTCAGCTTCCTCCACCACCTCGAACCTCGAACCTTGAACCTCGAATCCACTCACCATTAGAAGTATCCCTCCCGCTTCTTCACTTCCATCGAGCCTTCCTCGTCGTGGTCGATTGCACGATTCTCTCGCTCACTGCGACGAAACGTAATCAACTCTTCGATAATCTTCGGCAATGTGTCTGCATCGCTGCGCATTGCACCGGTGCAGGGCAGGCAGCCCAGCGAACGCATCCGCACCTTAATCTGCTCAACTTTCTCGCCGGGAAAGAGTTCCATGCCATCGTGTACAAGCGTCATTGCGCCGCCGCGCATCACAATCGGTCGTTCCTGCGCAAAGTAGAGTGGCACTATCGGAATCTCCTCCGCATACAGATAGAGCCACACATCCAGCTCCGTCCAGTTCGACAGCGGAAAGACGCGAATGCTTTCTCCCTTGCGCAGGCGCGAATTGTAAAGGCTCCAAAGCTCAGGCCGTTGACTCTTCGGATCCCACTGGCCAGCTCCATCGCGGAAGGAGTAGACGCGTTCCTTGGCTCGACTCTTCTCCTCGTCGCGTCGCGCACCGCCGAAGGCTGCGTCGAATCCGCCCTCTTCCAGCGCATCCAGCAAACTGCGCGTCTTCAGTAGGCCGCAACAGTTCTGCGTGCCCAACTTGTAAGGACTCGCGCCAGAGGCAATTGCGGCCTCGTTGCGATGCACAATTAGATCCATGCCGAGCTCACGCGTGTAATCGTCGCGAAATTTAATCATTTCGGGAAATTTGTAGCTGGTATCGACGTGCAGTAGTGGAAAGGGTATCTTGCCGGGATAAAACGCCTTCTGCGCCAGTCGCAACATGACCGACGAGTCCTTGCCGATAGAGTAGAGCATCACCGGGCGCGCGAACTCGGCTACTGCCTCGCGCAGTATCGAGATGCTCTCTGCCTCCAATGCCTGCAGATGATTCAGGCGCGCCGCATGAATCTCGTTGGTCTCGTCTTCCAAAACTGCCTGATTCGTCATCGAATGTTGTTTCTCCACAGCGTCTATTCGTCGAGCCCTACAGCTACAGATGCAAGCCGCAGTCGACAGGAAGCAAAAGTTGTAATGAAAGAGGAGAGGATGATACGATCAATCCCCGATTGAAGAGATAAAAATCCGCTATCGCCAACAGCGTTGACAGGCCATCGTTCGACAACAATACACGCAATTTTTCCGGATATTCACCTGATCCATTCTATCGTTCCCGTCCTCTTGCCGCAATGCGTACACATGCCTTCGAATCTCTGCTAAACTGCTTAAGTCGGTCAAGCGATCCGCTGTGCATCACGGACTGCATCCCATACTGACATCCACTCCACTGCAACTCGTGTCGCCAGACATTCGGTTGTGAATGACAGTATTGGGAGTGGCTTTTGGCAACACGGTTCGGGGCGTAGCGCAGTCTGGTAGCGCACCTGGTTCGGGACCAGGGGGTCGGAGGTTCGAATCCTCTCGCCCCGACCATTCTTCCAAACGAGCCCTTTTGAAGATCATGTCAAAGGGCTTTCTGTATGTAGGTGTTACATTTACGGCATCTACGGAGAAGTTCGAACAGAGCATTCTGAGCAGTTTGGCCTTTTCGACGGAATTCTGCGAAATGTACAGGAAATGGGCCTTGTTTGCGAGTTCGAACACTCGCTGAGCATCGAGGGGTCTGTCGCCGGCTTCGGCGCTGACTAGCCCGCTGATGGCCATCTGCACCTGCTGCTCTTTCATCCGCCACTCGCACATCTTCCGCTCCCAGAAGTCCTCCGGGAGCTTGCCGTCCAGCTTGTCGGAGTAAGCGGCGTCCATCCGGTGCCGAATTGCGGTCAGCCGTGCATCCAGCCTCGTCCGCTCTGCACTGAGCTTGTCCAGCCGGTCGAGCATCGCCTTGCACAGCCGTGCGTTGGGGATCTTGCTGGGCCACTCGGAAAACGGCAAGTTCGTTGTCACGATAATCGCCGCCTGTTCGGCGCGGCCTGCGATCACTTGGAAGAGCAGCTCGGCTGCGGCGTCGGGCATAACGACGTAGCCAAGCTCGTCCAGTACGACAAGGTCGTAGCGCATCCAGCGGCTGCGCACTCGCGTTAGTTGCAGTTGACTCTGCGCCTCGATCATCTCCGTCACCAACTCCGCCGCTGTGGTGAAGCGCACCCGCTTGCGCTGGCGGCAGGCAGCCACGGCCAGAGCGACGGCCAAGTGACTCTTCCCCGTGCCCGTTTCCCCTAACAAAATCACTGGTTCCTTGCATTTCTAATTGCTGCTATCAATGCCATCTTTGCCATATACGATAGGTAGGATTGAGGTAACATGGCATGAAGGTGATCGATGGCAACTGCAAGCAAAACACAACCAGCTAAACCAGCAAGAGCGCGGACGACTGCCAAGGCTGAAAAGGTTGAGCGCAAGCTGTTGCGTGTCACAATCGACCCTCAATCGCTTCT
>CAZPZL010000055.1:0-10961 GCA_964590925.1 uncultured Granulicella sp. | reverse complement strand
AATTCCAAATTCAAGCCCGAGGTTCTGCCATGCATCGTTTTTTGTTCGCTTTCCTCGCCCTCCTTATGGTTGGAGTTGTCTTCACTCCGCCCGCCCTCGCAGACGTAGCTGTCGGCTATATCAGCTTTGACCTAACGACTCCGCCGAATGAGGCTCAGTTCGATATTGTCAACGAGACAGGACCCAATGCATCGACCTTCCCCGACACGACCTTTCCTGTGCTGACCACCATCGATCTGTCGTCTCTGAGTCTGGATGTGGCCTTCGTCAGTGGACCGGATGAGATCTTTGGCTCGTCCTATTTCACCGCAGATGCAGATGGCATATCTTGGGACGGCACAGCACTGTCCACGGTCTCGGCACAGCCGATCGGTCTGGACGGGGCGATCTCGGCAACTCTGACCGGGGACTTCAGCACCACCAGCCTGAGCTTGAATGATGGCAGCACATTGACGGTCGATCCAACCTTCTCAGCGACAATCAGCGACTCATCGGGGCTTCAAGGCGGTGATCTGGCAGTCATTTATGCAAGTTCTGCATCGAGCGGATCGCCGCCGATTGCGCCGGAACCCGCTCCATTCATTCTGGTCGGCAGCGCTCTTGCCGCACTGGGGGGACTGCGTCGCAGATCTCTGTTCGCCGCCATTCGCAGACTCTCCGTCGCTGGATTCGGCATCGTACTGTCCTTTGCCGTCGTCACCTTGGTGCTGGCATCTCCGCTCAGCTCCGACGCTCAGGTAAAGCTGAATACATGGACCTCTCCCAGCTCCGGCGCTAGCGGATCGACGTCGGTCAACATCACCGGCAGTGGCTTTCCCTCGGGGACAATCAGCCCATCCGCCGTCACGCTGACCTTTAGTTCCAGTTGTGGCGGAGCGGCGGCGGCCACCGAGACACCCAGCGCGATCCGTCCGATCCTCGGCTCGAGCGATCACGTCCTGTTCACCGTGCCCAGTTCGCTAGCCACGGGAGATTACTACATCTCATTGGCTGGAACCAGTGCGTCCAGTGTGGCCTTTACCAGCACCACCTGCTCGGAGATTCAAGTCACTCACACCTCGACTGCACTGTCGGCGTGTCTTCCCAGCAGTTCTCTTGCCGTGCTGACCGGATCGAACGTCACGGCCTACGTTCCCAAGGGATATTGGGATGGGGGCAGCATAGGCGTCTCGGTGGTGCCGATCGAGGGGACGGGAACACCGGCCACCATCTCAACGGTGTATCCGATCAACTCCTGCTCATCCAACTCGGCAACCGCAGAGACGGTCTGCGTAGACAACTACACAGATGTCTATGAGATCACTGGTTCTAGCCTGAACACAACCCTGACCAGCGGAAGTAATGGATACGCAGGCTTCTCCGGAGGCGAGTGCGAGAACTGCGGCGTCGCTATCGATGCCCTAACCAACACGGCGGTCATCAATATGGGCGTCGCGGGAAGCCCATCGGGCGATGGCATTCAGTTGCTGAACCTATCGACCAACACCTTCTCGACGCCATATCCATCCCAGGCGACTGTCTCGGAGAACATCTCGGTCGATCCCAACCTGAACCTGATTCTGTCACCCGACGAGGACAATACGTACGACATTTTTAAGATCTCTCCAACTGGAGGACTGACTGAGTACCTCAATCCGCTCTCGGCCGTAGGCGAGTTCGATTCAGCTGCGGAGGATTGCACCACTGGAATCGCACTGGCCACAGAGGAGTTCAGCAGCAACCTCACCATCGTGGACCTGTCGCAGGCCAGCTTTACGGCTCCCTCCGGCGGAAATTCCTATGGAAGCTGGACTGCGCCGTGGCAGAGCGTCAACCTTTACCCCGCTTACGATTTCAGCTTCTCGGCTGGAACCAGCGGCATCTCGGTCGCCGCCGGAACCACTCATCTGGGTATCACCGCAGGCGAGTTTGGAGGCAATACCTTCGCAGTCTTCCAGTTGCCAGCAACCTCCGGATCGGGAACGCCCAACTTCGTCGATTACGTTGGAGCCACGCTGCCACCCACTCCGGACGGCAATTCGTTCTCGATGGGATACGATCCGCACACTCTGACCGCATACACCAGCCCCAACAACGGCAAGGCATACGGACTGATTTCGGACTGGGCGCTGGGCTCGCCGTCATGGGTTGCCGTCATCGATCTGCAGGCCCTGTTGAATGCGACGCGTTCGACCGCGTCCCCGGACACACACCTCGTTGACTCCAGCGTTGACCTTGTTGGAAGCGGCATAGTGCGCTACGTTGCCGTTCCGTAACCGCAGAACAAACTACAACAAACCCTCGTCCCAGCGTAAAGCACGCGCAAGGACGAGGGTTTGTATTTTGCTACACGGATCACTCACGATAGAAGTGTTGGATATTACAGATATCTGTACTGCGCTGAGCAACGACAAGCATAATTGGATTTTTGCCTCGTATACTCCTTAGAAGCGATGAAGATTCGTTTGGATAAGGTGTTGGTAGAGCGAGGTCTGGCAGCCTCCCGCGAGCGGGCGGCTGCGCTGATACTGGCTGGGCGCGTCCTGGTCGCCGAGCAGCGCGTCGATAAGCCTGGTACCCCCATCAATGAAAATGTCGCCATCCGCCTGCTGGGCGAAGATCTGCGCTACGTCAGCCGTGGCGGGCTCAAACTGGAGGGCGCCATTCAGCACTGGACGATCAAGCTGACAGCGCGCTCCTGCATAGACATAGGAGCTTCGACCGGAGGCTTTACTGACTGCATGCTGCAACACGGCGCGGCTTCGGTTCTGGCCGTCGACACCGGCTACGGGCAGATCGCCCATAAGCTGCGCGTCGACCCACGAGTCGGCTTGCGCGAACGATGCAATGCCCGGCTGCTGAGCGCTGGCGAGTTGCTGGACGATCAAAAGGAGATAGCTGGCACGTCCATCTCATTTCTGGCGATGGACGTCTCGTTCATCTCAGTAACCCTGGTGTTGCCAGCTGTGTTACACGCTTTGGCGCCTACAGGAGAGCAGTGGCAGGGCGAGGCCGTCATTCTCATCAAACCGCAGTTCGAGGCGGGTAGAGAGCATGTTGGCAAAGGAGGGATCGTTCGTACCCAAGAGGCGCGAGAGATTGCCATCCAGCGCGTCAAGCAATGCGTGGCGGAGATGCACGGAACCGAGATCGAAATCATCGACTCGCCAATCCACGGCATGGAAGGTAACCACGAATTCTTGTTGCACGCGCTCTACATCTAGCATGAAGCACCCCTGATTGCCCGTGCGATAGATATAACACAGACCAATACACAGCGCGCTGGGAAGCTCATGCGCCGTGTGCCAGCCAACAGGCAACCGATACAGAGCAGCGGAGGCCCAACGCGCCTCCGCAGAAAGTTACCTCGGTAACCTTGTTTCGGTAATATGCGGTTATATTACTTATTTATATGGACTTATACCAAATAATACCCTAAATTCACATCATAAGTTCTGTCCAGAAGAATATTTTCATCCTTCAACCTTCAACTCACGCAAGAACCACATAAAGGGAGCCTTATCATGAAGATCATCGTTCGTAGTCTCGTCCTCGCTCTCGCCGTAACCGGAGCAATTGCTACCACTTACGCGAATGCGTCATCGGCAAATGCGACCGCGAGCATTAGCAAGACGAGTGCCGCGCCCATTCCGAGCTGCCCCTTGAACGATCCGAACGGCTGCGGCATCGGCGACAGCATCAAGTAACTAAAGTAACCGAAAGTAATTGACGACAATCCCCTTGGATGAGGTATTCTCTACTTGTCCGGGGGGATCTGCGTATGACCTCGATGCCGTTTCTTACGTTGCTCACGATGCTAGAGGTCGGATTATGCCTCGCGGCTCTGTGTTCAATCACCGGGCGAAGGCTGTGGGCGGAGTACAGGTCGCTTGGCGTGTTTCTGACAGTCCGGGCCGCATCCAGCTCAGTTCTAGTTGTAATCATTCGTGTAGCCCATCTTCATCTTCTCGACGTACACGCTGCGTATCACATCTATTTTTACACCTACTGGATCAGCTTCGCAGCCGAGTCTGTTCTTGCGCTGCTGGTCGTATACGGCATCTTCCGCCTCGCCATGGCCCCGCTTCAGGGCCTTCAACAGTTGGGCATGATGGTCTTTCGCTGGGCCGCATCGATCTCGGTTGTAGTGGCGCTCGGCTCGGCCTACGCCCCGGAGATGACTGGCATAAAATACCTTATCGCCGCCATCTCCCAGCTTCAGCGTACGCAAAGCATCCTCACCCTCTGCCTTCTGGTCTTCGTCTGCTTCGCCGTCCGTCCCATGGGTATCCAATACGGCAGCCGGGTATTTGGAGTGAGTCTTGGCCTTGGCGTGATCGCTGCCAACGATCTGGTGCAATCTGCGTGGCTCGTGCTCAAGCCGCAGATGCACTCTCTCTGCGACCTGATCAACGGCATGGTCATCTGCGTGGTATTGGCCGTATGGACCACCTATCTCGCTCTGCCGGAGCAGCGGCACCGCATCATTGTCCTTCCCACCACATCGCCCTTTCTGCGTTGGAACCAGATCTCGCAGGCACTGGGCGACAGCCCCGGCTTTGTCGCAGTCGGCGGTGTGCCGGACGATCTCTTTGCTCCCGCCGAGTTGGAGGTAATGAGCCGAGCCTCGCGCAAGATGCCCGTTCCTATCCGTGAGACGGTCGCGCCGTCGTTCGAGGTGACCTCACAGTTCCCCGAGTCGCTCATCGCATAAGTACCCCAGCAGGTAGTTGAGTTGCACCATAGCCCGCAGAGTTGAATACGCCCATGCCAATCCCTGGCATGGGCGTATGTCGTCCATTGGTCCGATCAACGCACAGCACAATCTCTCGACTTTACCTGCGATGGTGGCGATAGTGGTGATGGTGGTGATGAGGTGGAGGCCCATGTCCCACCTGAACCACAATCTGCGCGTCCGCTTGCGGTGGCGTACAAAAGCCGGCAAGCACAAATAACATGGCCAATCCCAGCAACCATCGACTCAACTGTATCTTCATCTGCATCCTCAATCTGCTAACGCCTAATCCAGGCCAGCATTCCATCAGATGCCTAAACTGCCTTACGCGGCCAAGTCGTTACCGTTCTTAATTGCTTATCTCTCACCACTGCCTTACCGCACCACGCCGAACTGTTCCATCGGCCAGTAGACGAACTCCGCTCGCCCGTAGATCAGATCCCGATCCACGGGCCCGAAGTCTCGGCTGTCGCTTGCAATCGAGCGATGGTCGCCCAGAACGAAATACTGCTGCGGTGGCAGGACCGTCTCCGGCACAGACTTCTCATCGGCATAGCGCAGGGGAACATACGGCTCGCGCAGTGCGACGCCATTGACGATCACCTGACCCTGATCGATGCGAATCGTATCTCCGGGCAGTGCAATCACCCGCTTGATGTAGCTCTTGCTGAGGTCACGCGGATACTGGAAGACGACCACGTCGCCACGATGGATCTCGCCCACGCGGTAGGCAATCTTGTTAATGAAGAGCCGGTCCTGATCCTCCAGCACAGGCAACATGCTGGTTCCCTCCACGCGCACCGGCTGATACAGAAACAGAATGATGAACGCCGAGACGGCCGCTGCCACCACCAGATCGCGCAACCACAAGTGCCAACCATTCTCCGAGCGAGTTGCCAGCCCAGCGTCATCTCCGCCATGCTGGATTCCCTCCACTCTTACTTGATCTTCTTCGCTCACACTTCCCCCACACCCATTCCCGTCGTTACACACTCGTCTTGTTAGACGCTGCATCTCGGCTACGGACTACTCGACAACCTATGCGAACCGTGTGCAATCCTACGGAGACTGAAATTCTCGTCTCCTCTCCATGCTACATTCTCCATCGCGCTTATGAATTTACTGGTTGAAGACTACGAGCCGCAGTTTGCGGCAGACAGTATGCGGCAGTTCTTGCTCGCCGATCTTGTCTCTGAAGTTACCAATGATTAATTATCGTTTCGTTCCAACCCGCGTCTGATGCAGATGGCCACTTCCCGTCGTATACTAATGAATGGGAAGTCCGGCGTATTTATGTAACACGTCCGGCACCCGACTACCAAGCAATTCCACTTCACTCCCACGGCGGCAAGAACCTATGGCTACACTCACCATGATGGAACCGACAGACGCGCCCAATCCTCCCGTCAACGCCGTGGAAGGTCCGCGGGACCCGACCACCGAAACTTCCAACATCGCCTCCGAGGGCTTCGACACCAAGTCGGCGATCGAGATTGCGCGCATCATCAATCATGAAGACGCGAAGGTAGCCAGCGCCGTACGCAAGGCTCTGCCTGAGATTGCCATTGTTATCGACATTGTCGCCCGCTCCCTGCGCGATGGTGGACGGCTGATCTACGCCGGAGCTGGCTCATCGGGCCGCATCGCCGCGCTTGACGCCTCTGAATGTCCGTCCAGCTATTCGACGTTGCCCTCGCAGGTGCAGTACATCATGGCAGGTGGACCGAAGGCTCTGGCCTCGGCCTCGGACGTCAACGAAGATTCGCCCGAACTGGGCCAGCGCGACATCGCCCGGCGCCGTCCCACGCGCAAGGACATTGTCATCGGCGTCTCGGCCTCGGGCAGCACTCCGTATGTGGTTGGAGCGGTCGAGTACGCGCGCGCCCGCGGAGCCATGACCGCCGCTATTACCTGTAATCAGAACACCCCACTCTCCGAGGTATCCGACACCACCATCGTCGTCGAGGTAGGTCCCGAGGTCGTCTCCGGCTCTACCCGCATGAAGGCTGGCACTGCGCAGAAGATGATTTGTAACATGATCACCACTGGTGCCATGACCCGTCTGGGTTACGTCTACGACAACCTGATGGTCAACGTCCACATGAAGAACGCCAAGCTGGTCGAGCGCGGCATCCGCGTTCTGATGCGCGTCTGCAGCATCGACCGCGACTCGGCGATCCGCACCATCAAGTCCGCCGGAAAATCCATCCCCATCGCGGTCGTCATGCTCAAGGCCAACGTCGACAAGATGGAAGCCGTGCGCCGCCTCGCCAAGTCCGACAACAACGTCCGCCTCGCCATCGACGACAGCCGCCTTGAACTCTAGCGTGAAGTTGCAGGACTGAGTACAGACTGATATGCAAGCAGCCAATGCACGAGGTTTCAGTCCTGGTGCATGTGATCAATCCCATTGAATCGTCACCTGCACAGGCGCGTATCACGGCGGCCGAGCCCAGAACTCCGCTCCGGCTGGTCCGAACTACCACGAATGCAGAGATCTCCCCGTTCGACGGGATTCAATACAGCCTTGCCAACGACAATTCGGCCACAGCGATCCCTCTTTCGTGGGGCCGATCCGGATGCCTAAGGAGGGGCTACCCCTCCTTAGGCTGAACCTTGGCAAGAGCATCCAAGATGCGTCGCACCAGTCAACACGAGAAGAGATGTGAGCGTTTAGATACACTCATTTAAGGGGTAGAGCCATCTACTCCACGTAGGATTTGACTGCTGCGCCCTTGGCAGAAAAGGCGGCGGCTACCGGATCGTTCTTCAGGCTCTTCAAGCCGCTGACGACGCTCTCGGCATTGAGTTCGGCTCCGGCGCGACTGGTGTGGGTGTGCGGGTCGGCGAAGAGCGGCTCAACGGCAGTCTCGCCCAGAGCATCGTAGCGGCGCGCGATGATCTCGTTGAGGTCGATGAAGCCGACGTGCTCCTGCAACGCAACCTGACGGGCCCAGCCACCGTAGTTGTCAGCATTGCGTACGGTTTTGCCATCCTTCCACGTTTTGCGCGGGATCGGGGAGCAGACGATCGGCGTCGCTCCCTTGGCCTTCGCGTCTTCGACAATCTTGCGGATATACCAGCCGTAGCTGTGGACCGTTTCGTGAATCTTCAGGATGGGGTTTTCAATCTCGACGGTGTCCGGGCCGACACCGGGTAGCGAGGCGCGGGCGCGGGTTGGCTCATCGGGCTTGCCGCCATCGTTGTGGCCGAACTGAATCAGTACGATGTCGCCGGGCTTGATGAGTGCGAGCGTCAGCGCCCACGGACCGCCGTCGGGCGCGTTCATGTAGGTGCGGCTGCTTAGGCCGCCAATGGCGCGGTTGACAACGTTGATCTTGGTGGCGTCAAAGTAATCGACAAGCGGCTCGCCCCAGCCCCACTGGCCGCCCGCGCCGTCGCCGTGGCCATTGCGCACGGTCGAGTCGCCGACCAGAAAGAGCGTGGGCAGCTTGGCGTTCGAGGGAACGGGGAGCGGGTTGCGCTCGCCGCGCTTGATGTCGGTGAACGATCCGACCTCGGCGGCCTGAACCTGTGGCTTCGCGACGTCAGCGCTGGGCTGCTGCGTGGCTGCCGCCGGAGTCGCGGCCTGCTGAGCGCTCGCCGAAGTCACAGCGATCACACCCAATGGGAACGCGAGTAGAAGTAAGATCGAACGATGCGATAGGAATCGATGCGTTGAACGAAGGCGGCTCGGTGTAGCAATCTGTGCGAAAGTCATGCCTACCATAACAAATGTTGCGGGGCTGGATCGTCAAGGCGGCGTCCCTTTTGTTTGTCATTCCGCAGCGAAGCGAAGGAATCTGCTTCTGCCTGCCGTGCCACGATCGACCCCATTGGTGAAGATCTTCTAGTGGCTGGTGAAGCTCTTGTCGGGGGCGTTGCAGAGGGCTTCCAGCGGGCAGTCGGCGCAGCGGGGTTTACGCGCGACGCAAATGGCGCGGCCGTGCGCGATGATGCGGTGGGTGAAGTCGATCCACGCAGACTGCGGAATAATCTGCATCAAATCGCGCTCGACTTTTTCGGGCGAGGTCTCGCGGGTGAGGCCGAGGCGGCGGGCGATGCGCAGGACGTGCGTGTCGACGACGACGCCATCGGCGATGTGGAACCACGTCCCGAGGACGACGTTGGCCGTTTTGCGAGCGACGCCGGGGATGCGCAGCAGCTCGGGCATGGTCTGCGGGACCTTGCCGTGGAACTCTTCAGTGATGACGCGGCCCGCGCCTTGCAGGGACTTCGCCTTGTTGCGGAAGAAGCCGGTGCTGCGGATCAGCTCTTCGATCTCGGGGAGGGATGCGGCGGCCATCGCTTTGGGCGTGGGGAAGGCTTTGAAGAGCGCGGGAGTGACGAGGTTGACGCGCACGTCTGTACACTGCGCGGACAAGATTGTGGCGACCATGAGCTGCCACGCGCTCTTGTGGTGAAGGGCGCAGGTAGCGTCGGGGTAGCTCTGCGCAAGGGCGTCGAGGATGGCGGCGACGCGGGCGGGGTTGAGGGGGGTGGCGGTCTTGCCCGGTTTGGATTTACGGGCGACGGGTTCGGTGGCGGCGATGGCGCGGGCGGCTTTGCCGGTGGGCGATAGGGGTACGCGCGGGGTGGCTTTGGTCGATCTTTTCGATTGCTTTTTGGGCATGGTGGTTGAGATTTGAGGATAACCGATGGGGATGCCGGTGAGGCAGTGCGTGAGGATTGCTGATGGGGGGCCGACTTATCGGTACTTGCAATCCGCTGATGGTGTTTTAACGAGAACGTGCAGGGTGAGTCTCGGCAATCGATTCGGAGATCTGAAGAATTGTCTCTAATACGGCGTCGAGCTTGGTTGTGTCATAGTCGTCGGCCAGTCCGCGTAGGGATAAGAATTCGCGCACGTAGAAATCCTTTGATTCGAGCGCCCCTTGGTAGACATTCACCTGTTCAACATAGTTGGTCCAGCGCACTCTCGCCGGGCGTGTAGTGTTCCAGGTGAAGTCGAGATACGCCTCTATTGATGCGGCTTTGCCGTTGATGTCGTCAACGGATTCACCGGATGTTCCCAAGGCCCTAAATGCACGCAGGTCAGGATGGTCGGGCAAACGCATGATACGCAGGTTGGAGGGACGTGACGTATTTCGAAGCGCGATTTCCTTAAAAACTCCTTCCGCGTCGTTATCGAACACAATGACTGTCTTGTTTTGAATGCCAATCTTCGTAAGGCCACGGCAAAAGTTTGCTAGGTTGCCGCTGCCGGAGAATGGGTAGCCCTCTTCCATATCGATAAAATAGAAGAAATCCGACACCCCGGGCCGCATCAGATCGAATCCTTTGCGGATGACTTTTGAGTCGGAACTGCCTTCCGTAACAATTAAGAACCGCTCTTCTGGTTTCAGTTTTGGTTCAAAGTCTTCGGGTTTAGACCAGCCGTTTTGTAGGTGAGCAGAATAATCCCAGACTACCATTTGATCGAGGTTCGCTGACTTCTGCGCGAACATGGTCATGACATGCCAAGGATGGAAGTTCGCCATTATTTCAGAAAAACGCCAACTGCTTCTATTGTCTTTGAAGAGGTCTTCTATCTGTAGTCGGGGCTCAATCTCATAACGAAAGTATTTGTCGAAGGAATGGTCATGTGCATATTCATCTTCGGGCGAGATTGTATTGATATCTGCTCGGCACAATACCCTCAGAAAGTCATCGAACGAAGGAAGTTGCTCGGCGTCACTGCTGATGTCTTCAACTAAACTTTCGTATTCCTCTCTAGCGGCCGAAAGTCCATAGCCTAGTAGCTTTAGGCGCGGCACAACGTCCCTCAACGGTTTCGTTAGGGTGTATTCGTGCCCATCGGATTCATCTTCCGCTCCAGGCGAAATTACCTCTCGGATATCTTGTTCTTGGAAGAGGGAGAGATGGTCCGTATAGATCTCGTTCTTGCCCCAATCGACGGACAAGTTGCCGAGGCGGAGTTCGATCATTGTGCCCATGTAAACAATCTACAGAATTCCATTGAAGATTCTAACCGCTTAATCGAGAGGAATGGACTTAGGCTGCGCATTCCTGGCGTTGAGCGATACCGCCGACTCCTTGCCAGCGGTATTGGTAACGAAAAACTCCGTTGTAGTCATTAAGCGCGGCCCTGGGCGTGGAGGCTCGGTTCGGGTGGCGGTGCGGCCTACCCAAGCCTATCCAGCATCTCTTGCGGGGTGAGGCGGAGGCAGGTGAAGATGGGGAAGTCCTTGAGGGTGTAGAGGCTGATCTCGGTCTCGCGGAGCTG
>CAZPZL010000054.1:0-11119 GCA_964590925.1 uncultured Granulicella sp. | reverse complement strand
CAAACCTTCGCTCCGGTTCTCAGCTCGCAGCAACTCGCAGCGGCCATCGCGCCGCAGATTCAGCCCGACGATCTCGTCGTCATCCATCAAGAGTACGAGTTCGCCAGCACGCTGGGCTTCTATCTGCGCCGCCCCAGCTACGCACAGCGGAACGGAAAGCCCGTCGCCGTTAACCCGATCCACATCCTCACCGATGCCGCCTACAACGGCGTCGCCAACTACGGACGCAGCTCGAACCTGTGGTACGGCAGCTACTTTGCCGACGCGCCCGCGATCTTCGAGACGCAGCAGTCGCTCGATGACAAGTGGTCCGGCGCGCAGCGCATCTTTCTGTGGCAAGACCTGGCCAACCAGCCCAGCCCGCTGCCCGCGCTGCCCGGCCCGGTCTACGTCATCGCAAAGTCCGGCGGCAAACAGATCGTCAGCAACCGGCCAAACGAAACCGGAAAACGATGAGACACGACTCGGGATCTCTGCGTATATTCATACTTTGCGTATTCCCAAATGCCGCGTAGGATTTGCTAATGCAATTCTGTAGATACACGTCATTGATAGCCACCGCCGCCCTTGCTGCTTCAACCGCGATTGCGCAATCGCCGATCAAGCCGATGGCCAGCGATGCGCATCCGTCGTTCGAGGTCGCCACGATCAAGCCGCACGACCCCAACTCGCACCGTCAGGGCTGGCACGTCCGGGGGGATCGCTTCCTCATCGAGGACCAAACCGTCACCAGCCTGATGATGTACGCCTTCTCCATCGACAAGCACCAGGTTGCCGATGTGCCCGACCGGCTTGGCAACGCCCACTACGACATCGAAGGCACCATCGACACACCCGGCGAACCGAGCCTTCGCCAGCAGCAGGAGATGATCCAGAAGCTGCTCGCCGACCGCTTCCAGCTCAAGTTCCACCACGAGCAGCGCGAGCTGCCGGTCTATGCCATCCAGCTTGCCAAGGGAGGCGCCAAGCTGAAGCCCGCAACCCATCCTGACGTCGAGGCCAATCAGGACGCCAGCAGTCACGGCAGCGAAGTTACGGTCACCTTCACCAGCGCCACCCTCGCCGACTTCATCCTCGGGATGCAGTTCTTCCTCGACCGCCCGCTGGTCGACCAGACCGGACTTACGGGCAAATACGACATCGCCGTCCGCTACACCTACGACGAGGACCACGCCCTCGACCCCAACGCGCCACCCGGAATATTTACCGCAATACAGGAGCAGCTTGGGCTGAAGCTGGACGCCGTCAAAGCGCCCGCCAACGTCATCGTCATCGACCATATTGAGCCGCCCAGCGCGAATTAGTCGTCTTGCGATACGCACGAAAAAGCCCGCCACAAGAATTCGTGGCGGGCTTTGCAGATTGCAATCGCTTGCGGCGACTGGTTAGAAGTTGAAGACCGCGCCCGCCGAGTAGCGGAAGCCGTCGACGCCGAGCTTGGCAGAATCGCCGTCGGAGAATAGCCCTGACCCAAAAAACTTTTTCTCCGATAGTTGATAAGTCCAGTAATCCAGTTGCGCTGGACGGATCGAGAGGTGGGAGTTGACAACGATGTCCACGCCGCCTCCAGTAGCCATCGCAAATGGATTCCCCGAGCAAGTTGCCTTGTTGGTCGTCGATGAGATATAGCAATTGAAAGTGCTTGGGGTAAAGGCAATTGATGTATGCGCGACCCCAAAGAGTTGATGCGCAAACAGACTGATCTTCTGCCCCTTTAGCCCAACACTATACGTCGGCCCAAACAGGTAATCCTGCTCGTGAACAGTTTGTGTCTTGGCGTTGCTGTCTGCTAGCGTCAGATTTTGATTCTTGGTCAACGCCGTAAAGTCTCCGGTGATGCCGAAGTGCTTGGTCGCAAAGTAGGTCGCCGAAGCCTGTCCGCCCTGTAGATTGAAGGCCGCAAATTCGTCATAACTATTTGAACCTTGCGTACCGGAATTGAATAGATTCGGGAATCCGTAGTCTCTCGACAGCGTATAACCGGTAAAGACCTCCCACTTTTGCTGCTGCTTTGTCTTCTGCTGCGCATTTTGCGGGTGGTGTGACTTTCTTTGTTGAGCGGTACAAAGCGTCGCTCCTGCAAACAAAACGGCGAAAAATAGAACACTGATCTTACGCATTGATTTCCTTCTCTGCATTTGTTGCAGCGGTTATTAATCCGAAAGGCAGCACAAGCGTCCATGCGCGTCTCATTCTGCCTACGGCAAGACGCAAACTTGCACAGCTTCACAGTTCAAGGAGAACCTTCAACGGATTGTTTTCTGTAAGTTGTTGGACAGCTGTATCTTAGTCCTGCATTGGAGCAGGGTCAAGTGATTGATAGCCTTGATAGACGCGGGAGAAGACGGCGTCCCAACTGCATTCGAGCGCGTAGGCGCGGGCGGCGCGGCGCATACGCTGCAGAAGTGCGCGGTCGCGCGCGAGAGAGGCGATGGACTGCGCGAAGCCGTCGTCGGGGACGACGAAGCCGGTTTCATTGTCGCGGACGATGAACTTCGGCCCGCCATCCGGGGTGACGATGGCGGGAACGCCTGCGGCCAGCGCCTCCAGCACCACGTTGCCGAAGGTGTCGGTGTGCGAGGGGAAGACGAGGGCGTCCATGTCGGCGTAGGCAGCGGCGAGCGGCTCTCCGAGCAGCACTCCGGCAAAGTAGGCGTTGTGCAGATGGCGGCGCAGCGACTCCTGCTCGACCCCGTGGCCAACGATGTGGAAGCGGATGCCGGAGACGCCTAGGGCAGCCAACTCGCGCTCGACACGAATCAGCAGCGCGACATTCTTCTCGATCGAGAGCCGTCCAACATAGCCCAGTACAAACCTCTTATCATCCGCTAAGCGCGTGCGCCGAGCGGGCGTAAACAATTCCGTATCCACGCCGCGCTGCATCAGATGGCAGGGCTTGCCGGTCGAGCGCGTAAGCATCGCACACAGTTCTTCGTTGGGCGCGTAGAGAACCTTTGCCAGGCTATAGAAGCGGAGGATCGCCGCCAGTGCGCCGCCTTCGACGGTGCGTTCCACCTTCGCTCCAGCGTTGCCGGGCAACCGCCGCGTCAGCCAAGTTAGTCGTCGCGCGGCATACTCGTGCAGATTGGTGTGCCAGCTTGCGGCCAGACGGATGCCATGCTTCCACGCAAAGTACGCGCCGTAGATGCCCATCTCACTGGGCCCTGTGATGTGGATGACGTCGGGACGAAACGCGCACAGTTGGCGTTCGATCTCGCCCGCGTGACGCCAGAAGAGCGGGTCGAACTGGAGGTCTTTCTCCATGTGTATGGCGAGGCGGCTGCGTCGCAGGTCGAGGGTGTGCAGCTCCCATGCCAGGGCCGCCAATTGGTACGGCGCTTGCTCGCCGACACTGGCTCGGACGCAGAGGAACGGCAGTGTATGGCGCTCGGCGTATGCGACAAAGTTGCGGCTGGTGTGAGCAACTCCGTTGACCTCGTGAAACGAATCGGGAAAGTAAGCGACGCGCAGTGGAGGCATTGCCTTTGCGTCGCTGGCTGTGCGACGACTGGTGACAGATATTTCATGCAGAAGAGTCGGCAATCTGTCACCTTATGTCTTTTGCTCAGCAAATCGCTCGGCAAGGGCGGAGCGCATGGCGACACGGTCGTTCCATGCCAGACGTAGGCCGCTGGAGACCGGCTTGGTTCCCATCAGGCGAACGAAAGTGAGAATCGCCCCGAGATAGACCGGCGCGCGATCATCACTCCACAGCTCGCTGAGTGGGCGGATGTTGCCCTCGACGTCGGGGTGGTAGACGCGCTGGTCCCAGCAACGCGAACCTTCGGGGAAGTCGGGGTAATTGCGGATGGCGTCCAGTGTAGAGTTCAGGATGCGATGCTTCCACGGCTCAGCATACTGGGGCATGAAGAGGATGTGGCTGTGGCGCTCGCGGCGCAGCTCGTGGACGAACTCGGTGAAGCTGGTGGCACGGGTCAGGTTGAGGTTAGCGTTAGGCTCGACGCCGTGCCGGTCGCCGCCGCTGATCAGCGTCTGATTCCACTGTGCGGCCAGCTTTGAGACTGCGCGATTCTCGTCCCAATGGCGCAGGCCGTTCAGCTCCAACGCGTGACAGAATTGGCCGTTGACTGCGAGAAAGTCGTTCAACAGAAAGCGGTGCTTTTCGTCGCCAATGCGGTAGAGATCCCACAGCGGATGGTTGACAACCGTCAGCACATCGGGCAGTTCGTCCAACTCGGCCAGCATATTGGTCAGCATCCATGTGGGCCGCTCGGCGACCGGAATCGCGGTGAACTGCTCCATGCGCTGCATCCAATCGTTGCCAGCGGCGCTGGGCAGGTTATGGATGCCGAGGTGGAAGCTGGTCGCGCCGTACGGAACTGTCCACTCCAGCGAGACGGGAATCTGTCGCGCCGACGCCAACGAACGCAACAACATGGGCGCGCGAATGTCGTCGTGATCGGTAATTGAGACCATCGCGGGCATCTGTAATTTTTCCTCGATCTGCGTGCGCTCGAGGTCAAAGGCGAGCCGAGGGGTCAACGGAGGCGTCCAGTAGCTGCGAGCGTAGTCGGGACGGATGCCGGTCGTACGTTGACAGCGCTTCTCCGCCCAGCGCATGAAGGGCTGCAACAGGCCCCAGTCGGTCGACAGATCGGCGATGAAGTCCAGCGTCTCGCGCGACATATTGGTGTGGCTGTGCAAGGATACACCGGTGGTGAATCCCTTGGCGGCTCGCGGCTCGCGCCATAGATAGGAAACGGTCTGGCTCATGGTCGTGCCTCCGTCGGTAAAGCAAATGCCTGCAACTAGATTCTTGCCGAGCCAGATGAATGGACGATTACTGCACAGATAATTGTGCGCGAAGTAGAACCAAATTGGGCACGGTCATTACGCGCCCAATAATGACGATTCTCCGCTCTAACGAAAGCGTTATGTTTTTGCGTGGGTCAGATTCTGCGGGTCAGAAGTCGACGTGCATACGCAAGCTTTCGACTAATACAGGGCCGCGCGCCTGATTGTAGCCCGGGTGGTCGATGTACTGCTCATCGAGCGCGTAGTAGAGGCCGCGCCAAGTATGTACATTGTAGTAGAACTCAAGAATGTCTTCGCGTGCGTAGTTTAGATTCCCGTCGCCCAGAAGAAAGCCCTGTCCGCCCATGTGCAGGTAGGCCTGATGGTCGCGTTTGATGGCGTTGGAGACGAAGGTCAGGCCGATCTTGTCGTTCTCGCGGCCCCACTGCCCGCCTGAGTAATCTGCTCCGAGAGCAACAGTCTGATCGACCTCGGTATACGCAAAGCTCTCGTGCTGGCCCTCGTTCCATCCGAAGCGGGCGTAGAGGCGAGCATTCTCGCTTACCTCCTGCTCCGTGTTCAACCCCACGCCGTACTTGACCGTGCTCTGGAGCGGGTGTGCGGTAATGTCGGGCGTCTGTGTCTTCCCCTGAAGGAACAGGATGTTCTGCTGGCGGTAGTCGCCCATGTTGGCGTGGTTGACGTAGCCGAGTGCGCGGACTACGCCTTTGCGGTTAGGGTCGAGCAACAAGCCGAAGAGGCTGCCGCGCCACTCGAACTCCACGTTCTGGCTGCTGGCTCGAGCGATGTTCCAATCGAGGTTAATGCCATTTGCGATGGTGGGCATCAGTGCTGCGGCGTAGCGGGCCGACCAACTTTTGTCATCGTACTCGACGACGGCGGCGTGTGTGTAGCCTCGGGTGTCGGCGGCGTAGTCCCACGCGCCGTTGTTGTCCACCGTCCAGTTCATGAACTGTAAATGGCTGTCGGAGCCGATACTGTTGAGGTCGAGGTGGTCCGGCAGGCTCATCTTCCCTGCGCGCAACTCGAAGCGTCGCTCTGGAACCTTCGTCGCCAGTGAAAACGGCCCACGCTCGGCGTCAATCATTTTAGTCGAGAGTCCAATAGTCTGGTGTAACTCCACGCGTGCCATGTAGGGCGTCGAGCCAAGTGTAGGATTGCGCACGACGTCGAGATTGGTGAAGCCAGCCAGACCCAGCGCCTCGCTGATGCCGCGCCCGCCAGAGGATTCCTCGTCGTAGATCGCCTCCAGATGATGCGATGGAGCGCGCGCCAACTCCGCGCCCGTGTAGAGAGTGCCGATCAGAGAGGTCTTGTACTCGCCGTGCTCCAGCAGGCTGTTGGCTCCCTCGTAGGGCGAATGAAACGGGCCATGCGCCTGAAAGATAATGTTGGCCTGTCCGGTGAGGTAGAACCGCGCGGTGTCAGAGTGCGAAAACATCGTCGGTGCTGTGGGCTGCTCGGGTGTGATTGGAGGCAGGGGATGTGTGTATGTCGGTCGCGTCACTTCCACCAGCACTGGATTCGTGGCCTGCGCCAAAGCGCTGGCCGCAAAACACAGGGGAAGACCGAGAAGAAGCCATGTATAAGTTTTGTTCAATATATAACCTAAGTAATCTACGTAGTTTATAGATGCAGGATGGCGGGAATGTGAACCACGGGTAAAGACATAAAGACAGCAGCTATTCGTCGCTTCGGCAGCAATGGTCTCTGCAATGTTGAGCGGATTTAGGCGCATAGTTGCTCCCTCGATTCATCGCTGGAGGTTATTGCTTTGCAATTGCCCTGCGCGCTGCCATCCACCCAAACGCACACGAGTGGCATCCGCAGATTGCCGGTGGGTACCCAGACGCAGGTCAGACGGGGAGAGTTCTGGAGGGCGAGGATGTTGTTGTACATGGTTCCTCCTTTGCAATCCGTGCGGACGCGAGCCGATCCGCGCAGCTTGATCCAAGCGCACAAGGGCGCAGGTCAGGCGTGGGAGCAGATCAAGCGTGTACGGATCGTCGGTTCGGGAGGGGGTGAGTCCGGTTGGTGCTTTTGGCTCACGCGCTCAAATCACAGGTCGTATGCTGGCTGAGCGGTGAGAGAATCGTCTAAAGCAAGCCTATAGGCGGTTCACCGAGCGCTCATCGCAACACAGGAAGAGTCTCCATCTACTCGGAGGTTCTTGTGCGGATTCATGGCTCATAAAGTTTTTGTTTCTCCTGCGGACGTACAAGTCCCGCTTTCATTTTGTACCATATCCCCCTAGGGTATTGTCAAGGATATAATAGCGATGATGTCAACACTTATAGAACAACCGCCACTCGGGAAAGAACAACAGAAGCTCGTCGCCCGTATCAAACGCATCCGTGGCCAGGTCGATTCGATCGAGCGCTCGCTGACTAACGCCGACGACTGCGCCGATGTCCTGATGCTGCTTGCCAACGTGCGAGGGGGCATCAACAGCCTGATGGCTGAGGTGCTGGAGGATCACATCCGGCTGCACCTGCTCTCCACCGAAAAGTCGGTGAATCAGCCGGTGGAACTAGCCGAGGATCTGATTGATTTGGTGAGGGCTTATCTGAAGTAGGGCAAATTAGCGCTAAGTAAGTGCGATGGCATGGCGGAGGGATGGAGCCAACCGCGTACACGAAATTCGCATCGATACTTTAGTGTGGACACAAAGACTATCTGAAGTTGCACGAGCAGTAAGTTGTCCGTCGCAGAAATATTCAGCTGAACGGTTTATATTAATAAGCGAATCATGATGACTTCAAACACAGATCGAAAGCTCGGCGAGGAACCCATGGCAACTAAAGGGCCAAAGGGGAACGACCGGTACTTCTTTGGGGCGCTTGACAGCTCGGCTCGCAATCGCGAGAAGGTTGACGAGGTGAACTGGGGCGACGAGCAGCCGGAGGGGATTGTCTTGGCGTCGATGGATGCGGCAATCAACTGGGCGAGAAAGAACTCGATCTGGCCGATGACGTTTGGCCTGGCCTGCTGCGCCATTGAGATGATGTCGGCGGGTGGTTCCCGATACGATATTGCACGCTTTGGGGCGGAGGTCTTTCGCCCCTCACCGCGGCAGAGCGACCTGATGATTGTCGCCGGACGAGTCACGCAGAAGATGGCACCAGTGGTCCGACGACTCTATGAGCAGATGCCGGAGCCGAAGTGGGTGATTTCGATGGGCGCGTGCGCGACCTCGGGCGGTGTCTTCAACAATTATGCGGTGGTGCAGGGCGTCAACCAAATTGTCCCGGTTGACGTCTATGTGCCGGGATGTCCGCCGCGACCCGAACAGCTATTGTATGCAATCACTTTGCTACAGGAGAAGATTCAACGGGAACGGGGTTCGCTGCGCAAGGTATTGAATCTGGAGTAGAAAGCAGAACGCAGATGACGCTGAAATTGTGTATGCGAGGCACTGTAGATGCAGCAGGCGCAGGGATGGGCTAATGGCCTTGCGTTGGTTTTATCGATTAATGTAACGAGTGAATGTAGGATGCGATTTTCCCGCCAGGGAGACGCAAAAAGACGGTAAACGGTTCCATCCTAAGCAGCAGGGCGCATTTTTTTGTGGACAAGGCAGGCAACTAAGGTAAACTTTGGTTGATCTGAATTGCAATAGAATCGAGCGACGAAACTCGGTTCGCTTGATAGCAGCAAGAATCAGTGGAGGAAGTCGAATGGTTTATCACCCGTTTCGCAGTCTTGGCCGGTTTATGCTGGCTGCATGCGCAGTTGGCCTTAGCGCACTAAGTCTGGGTGCACAGACACCTAGCGCAACCGCTCCCGTATCGGGGGCAAACCCGTCTCGCGTGGACGTCTTCACTGGTTTCTCGTACTTCGGCTCGCATGGACAACTCAAGCCTGCGGAGATCAATTACTCCTCCATCAATGTTGGTGCTATTGGAAGTGGCGCATACTACATCAACCGGTTCTATGGTGGCGAGGTTATCTATGCAAACCATACGACCAACACTGGTGGCAATAATGACGGGGTGCAGAGCATTTCGGTTGGACCAATCGTCCGCCTGCCGCTACAGAACTTCACCGTTTTTGCGCATGCACTGGCTGGCAGCGAGAGGCTGGGCGGACCAAACAGCGAGGCTCCCCTCACCTACGAGCACGAGCCTTACACCTGGGGAGTGGCTCTGACGGCGGGCGGCGGCATCGACTATGCTCTGCCGTTCTTGAACAATCGCTTCAGCCTGCGTCTGTTTCAGGCAGACTACCGCTTTATGCACGATGACTTTGGACCGTATACGGGATTTCCCACAAGCGGCGCTCTGGGCGGACGAGCGAATCTTAGCGCGGTTGAGCTGAGCACTGGCATAGTGACGCACTTTGGACACGTCATTCCGCCTCCTCCGATCACCTACACCATAGTGCTCGCACCCACGACCATCTTTCAGGGCGACCCGGTTACGGCGACGGGAACGGCCCTAAACCTGAACCCGAAGAAGACGGCTACCTACACTTGGACCTCGGACTCGGGCGCAATCACCGGATCGTCGAACATTGCGAACGTGGATACCAAGACGCTTGCGCCGGGAACCTACACGGTCAAGAGCCATGTGTCGCAGGGTTCGAAGCCTGGACAGTCCGCCGATGCCTCCGCTACCTTCACGGTGAAGCCGTTCGACCCGCCGACGATCTCCTGCTCGGCCAGTCCTTCGTCGGTCAATCCGGGCGATAGCGCGACGATCAGCGCCAGCGCGGTTAGCCCGCAGAATCGCCCGCTGAGCTATAGCTATAACGCGACCGCTGGCTCGATCAACGGCACCAGCAGCTCGTCGACGCTGTCAACCGTAGGCGCCGCCCCCGGGCCGATCACGGTGACCTGCAACGTCTCCGACGACAAGGGCCACAACGTTTCGGCAACCACCAGCGTGACGGTGATTACACCACCACCACCACCACCACCACCCGCTCCGATGGCATCGAGCCTCTGCCCGGTTAGCTTCGAGCGCGATGCAAAGCGTCCGACCCGCGTAGACAACGAAGCCAAGGCCTGCTTGGATGACATTGCCCTGAATCTACAGCGCTCGACCGACGCCAAACTGGCGCTGGTAGGCAACGCGACGGCTAAGGAAAACGTCGTCAAGGGCAAGGGCAAGAAGAAGTCTCAGGCGCGTGATCTTGCTGCACAGCGCGCGGTCAACACCAAGGACTATCTGGTGACCGACAAGGGCATCGATGCATCGCGTGTTCTGGTCTACACTGGAACGGACGACGGCAAGACGGTCACCTCGACGTTGATCCCGGCTGGTGCCATCAACCCCGTCGCTGCGGACGCTGTAGTCGATGAGACAGCAGTCAAGGCTGTGCCTCGCAATCCGGTCAAGAAGACGGTAAAGAAGGCGGCCAAGAAGGTAGTCGCAGCGAAGTAGCGTCAAGACAATGGCATGAAGCGCCTTATGACAGCAATGGCATGAAGTGCGCAGTGTAATGATCGTATGAAGCACAAAGGCTGACTGGGTTGGTTCCCAGTCAGCCTTTGTATTGTAGTGGCGAGAACTATGTATTCTAAAATGAGAACGCGACTGGATGGGCTTACGACTTGAATCGCAGACTTTGTTGGATTTATACATTTTCGATTGCACTGATCTTCAGTCTTGCCTGCCCACTGGCTCAGGCCGTTTCCTGGTTTCCCTTTGGGCCGGACGGCGGCTCCGCGCGCTCCTTTGCGGCGGACCCCAAAGATCCATCGCATCTCTATCTGGGCGCCGCCAACGGCTGGGTCTACGAGTCGCGAGATGGCGGTCGAAAGTGGGCACGGCTAGCGCGCGTGGGCCAACGCGACGATCTGGTGATTGACAGCATTGTGGTTGATTCGCTGGACGTGAAGCATTTGGTAGTGGGTGCGTGGGTTCTCAACGATCTGAACCATCCTGACGGCGGAATCTTCATCAGTACGAATGGTGGCGCGACCTGGACCAGCCAGCCTGAGATGCATGGCCAGTCGGTGCGTGCGCTGGCGGTGTCGGCTTCGAATCCGCGCATGGTCGTGGCGGGAACGCTGGAGGGAGTCTTTCGCTCCTCTGACAGCGGAGCGAACTGGGAGCGGATCAGCCCGCTAGAGAGCCGCGAGATTCACGAGGTCGAGTCGCTGGCGGTGGATCCGACCAACCCCGACATCATCTATGCTGGCACCTGGCATCTCCCATGGAAGACGACCGACGGGGGAAAGAGCTGGGCGAACATCAAACAGGGAATCATTGAGGATTCGGATGTCTTCTCGATCATTCTCGACCCGAAGCAGCCTCTGGTGGTCTACGCCAGCGCGTGCTCCGGCATCTACAAGAGCGAGGACGGTGGGGCGAAGTTCGTCAAGGCTCCGGGAATTCCC
>CAZPZL010000053.1:0-11179 GCA_964590925.1 uncultured Granulicella sp. | reverse complement strand
TGCCATTCTCTGAGTTGTCGCACTAAGAAATCTCTGCATAATTATCTTCCGCAAATACATTTAGTTAGCGCACTATCAGCAGTGCCACTCACATCTTCAGCAAAGTTGCCGATACTGGTTTCAGAGATGCCGAAGAGGAGTCCGATGGACAAGGTCGATATGCTATGGCCAGGTGGGCTGCGCACTGACGCAATGACGACGCACTACGCGCCTCAATCTACTCTGCTCAATCCTTCATTGGGTGGAGGATGGGCGCAAGCGTTTGCAGCATGGCTATCCAGAATGCTAAGCGGTTTGGCGAAGATGTTAAACCAAGGTAGCGAGGCAGTGCAGCAGCAGACAAAGCTGCTCGAAGTCTATGCCGGCGTCTCCACTCTGGCCGAACAAATGGCCGAAGACAGCCTGCACATCCACACCGCAGCGAACCAGTTGGCGACGCACAACAAGTCGCTCAGCGATAATGTCTGGGCCTCGAACAGCGCAGCCGACGAAATTTTGCAGATTGCCAAGGAGACCGGAACTGCCTGCGAGCAGTCCAGCGTGAAGATCGCGCAGGCGCGCAGCCTGCTCGAAGCCTGCAACATCGCCTTTGGAGCCAGGACGCAACTGATCGACGATCTAATTGCCAGTGTCGAGCAGAGCTATGCGGGATTCCGCGAGGTTGACGCCAGCGTCGATGAAGTGGAGCGACTGCTCATTATCATTCAGGAGATGAGCAATCAGACCAATCTTCTGGCCTTGAATGCCGCGATTGAAGCGGCCCGCGCAGGTCAGTACGGCGCAGGCTTCAACGTTGTGGCAAGCGAGATGCGCCAGCTTGCGGACAAGACCGGAACTGCTTCAAAACAGATTCGAAGCATCACCGAACGAATGCGCACTTCCACAGGCGCAGCCTCATCTTCGATCCAACTCGTGTCCCAGACTAGCGCCCGCAGCCGAGAACAAAGCGAAAGGGCTACTCAGGATCTTAACGGCTGTATCGTCGTGATGCAGGATGCGGAGAGGACTACCGTTAGTCTGGCGGGTGCCGCTCGACGACAGATCGATGCGGTTAAACAGATCACACAAAATTCAGAGAAGACGAAGTTTATTGGCCGGAATTGCACATGGGGCGCTGATGTTGCGGCCGAGGCAAGTATCTCTGGATGTAGGAATGCCGCAGACTTATGCAGTCAACTCGCGAGTCTGGGCACTCAGATTGCAAGCGAAGACCGGACGAAAAATCAGGAAATTGCTAGCCAAAGCACGGCTCTTCAGGTTAAAGCTGAAACATGCCGGGATACCTCCGGTCTGAATGAACTGGAGCGGATGCGGCCCAGTATCGAGCTGGCCTTGCAGAACCTGCGCAACGACTGCATACGTCTGGGTACTCCGTCTCGCAGAGGACGAATTCACCGCGCCAACACCATGCCTGAACTCTGCTTCGGTGGGCACAGCCTCAACCTCCAGAACCAACAGGTCGATTCCATATATAAGTCGACCGGATTTACAGCAACCCTATACGTTGTCGCGGAAGAGGAGGATGGAGCCCGCTCGTTCTATCGTGTGGCGACCAGCCTGCGCTTGATGAACGGACGCCGATGCCTCGGATCCGGGCTAAATCCGACCAGCAATGCTGCACTCCGGCTGCTCCGTGGCGAGCCGTCGTATGACTACTCATATCCCCTCGCCCGCCCGCATATGGCTGCCTATCAGCCAATCACAGATGTGCAGGGCGAACTGATCGGAGCCTTCTACGTCGGCTGTGAGGTAAAAACCGGAAACAACCAGACGACACCTGCTCCGCCTGTCGAGAACGACGGCAATGCGGAATGGTGGTAGGGCCATCGGCGGCCTAGGGCACTTCTCTTACAGGTTTATCCAAAGTCGCCTGTCATTCTGCCCACTGAGCGAAGCAAATGGGGAAGGGGGAAGAGTGACAAATTATCCTAGGCTACATCAATGGCTATAGCACTCTATTGATGCACAATCAGCAGTACCACTCCGTGCTTTGCAATCGAGATCTTGTACGTATCGGTGATCTTTCCCAAGTCTTTTTTCGCCCACACGTCGCGAGCAGTCACCGCACCTGCGAATCCCATCTCCTTCAGGTGTAGGGTGTCCTTACGCATCTCGCTGGGCGACTCGCCGAAGTTGAAGATCGCCACAGCCGTCGATTTATGTCCGTCTCCATTCTTCAGCGGCTTGGCCCAGATCTCGACCGGCCCATCGGCGAAGACGCGATCTCCCTGCTTGCCGAGAGGGTCCTGATCGATGGCGATGACTTCCTTGTTCATCAGGATTGCGGCGATCTCCGGCTTCATCTGGGTCAGGTTGTTGCCCGCAATCAGCGGCGCGGCCAGCATCGCCCACAGAGTCATATGGGTAAAATTCTCATCCAGCGTCAACTTGCCGTTGCCGACCTCCAGCATATCGGGATCGTTCCAGTGTCCTGGTTCTGCGAACTTGGCCAGACCCGCCTGACTGCGTCCGATCAGACTCATGCGGTCAAATGTGGCTGAAATATCTCCCGTCGTCCGCCACAGGTTTCCGCCCACCTCCGGCGCCCATTCCCACACCGAGTCCATCCCATACTGGCAAAGGCTATAGACCATCGGTCGTCCCGTCTTCAAAATCGCCTGATGCATCCTCTCGTATGCCTCGTGCATGAGCCTGTTCTGCGCCGCCGGATCGTCGGGAGCCTGCATTTTCATTACCCCGCCGTAGCTGCACAGGTCATATTTTAGATAGTCGATCCCCCACTCTGCGTAGGTCGCCGCGTCCTGATCCTCGTGCCCCAGACTGCCCTCGAATCGTGCGCATGTCTTCGGCCCCGGAGACGAGTAAATACCCAGTTTCAGCCCCTTCGAGTGGACGTAATCGGCCAGTGCCTTCATGTCGGGAAACTTCTCGTTGCTCTGAATCTTCCCGCTGGCGTCGCGCTGGCCCTCCCATGTGTCGTCGATGTTGACGTAGACGTAACCTGCATCGCGCATCCCGGTCGATACCAGAAGATCCGCCGTATCGCGAATGTCCTTGTCTGTGACCTTTCCGGCAAAGTAGTTCCAGCTATTCCATCCCATTGGCGGAGTCGCGGCAACACGGGTAGCCGTTGCAGCATTTAGCTTTACAGTATTTAGCTTTACAGTCTGCGCTCCTGCTCCGACTGCCGCAAAGCACTCCAGAAGAACCAAGCAGCCAGCCTTCAACATCCACATCCGACCCTGCATCCCCAAGCCTCCGTAAACATCTCCAGAATCTTAGAGTCCCGCCCCAACAACAAGCAAACCGCTTCATAAACGAAGTGCGCTCCCACCCTCCGGCAAAGGAGAATGGAAGCGCAGAGTACTACCAATCCATCTACAATCGTATTATCGCTTTTCGACCTTTATTGCGATCATTACCGCAGCTTCGACGGGCTTGTTATCGACCGTTGCGGGTTTGAAACGGAACTCGCTGACCGCAGCAAGAGCCTTCTGGTTGACGTTCTCGGTGGACGACTTTGCAATCGTCAAATTACGGGGAAAACCGTACTGATCGACAATGGCGCGGACCGCAACCTGAGTTGTAGCCGGTTGCATCGCCAGTTCCTGTTGCGATAGTTGCAGATTGACCGAGCGTATCAGCTTAGGAACGGAGGTCTCGGTCGGTTCGCTGCCCCGGATGCTGTACTCCATGGTCCCGGTTTGGTGCAGCGCGGTATCGGTGAAGGCATTGCGAATCTGGGTCTGAATGAACTCCCGGTACATGGCGTGGCCCGCGGGATTGATCGAGACCGAGGCGGCAGACTCTGCTGCGGCAGTGGGCGAGGCGGCCGCCATCGCAACCTCTGCCAGTCCGGCAGGGCGGGTAAGCTCGGCTTCCAGTACATCCGAGGCTGGGGTTGGCCTGCGTTCGGCCGGCGTGCTGACCTGTCCGTAAGCTAGAACAGGCAGCAGGACGAGGGTGGTCAGTATCATTCGGCGCATATTCAATCTCCTTATGGGCATTACCTGCCCAAATCGAAGATAAATCCAATTAGATATGGTTGTCAAGTGAAATATTAAAATATATAAATTCCAAGAAAAAATGAGGTTTTTGTAAAATATTTTGAAACTTTTTTAAAAGTGTCAGTAGGTTGTGCAGAGGCGCCGCTTGTGCGCAATGGCTCATGACCACCCCCTGTGCGCTGAGAGTCGCGCGCAGTCTCGCGTCCAGCCGATGCTGGCGAAGTTGCAGATTTTATCCAATCAGAGCAGTTCCTGAATTGCTGTACCGCTATTGCTTGTCATTCCGCAGCGAAGCGCAGGAATCTGCTTTTTTTTGTTCGAAGACGGCATACGCCAGCACGGGACTTTATTCCGTCGGCACCTGCTCCGCCTAATCCTTGCGTGCGTGATAGGTTCCGGCGACGCCAAAGGTATACGGCGTCCAACTGGATGCACGGAAGCCCGCCTCGGCGATCAGCTCCAACATGCGCGGCGGGCGTGGAAACCTCGCCACCGACTCCGGCAGGTAGGTGTATGCGCTGGTGTTGCGAGAGATCAGCCGCCCCAGCAACGGCAGCACACCCTTGAAGTAGAGGTTGTAGAGCGAGCCCATCAGCCCGGTCGGCTGGTTGAAGTCCAGGATCGCGATCTCGCCGCCGGGACGCAGAACGCGGTGCAGTTCGGCGAGACCCGCCGGGTAGCTGGCCAGATTGCGGAAGCCGAAGGCGCAGGTGACTAGGTCGATGGATGAGTCGGCAAAGGGCAGGTGCAGCGCGTCGCCCTCGATGGAGCGGATGTTGCGGCCAGCGAACTTCGGCTGGGCTAGTGCCAGCATCTGGCGCGAGAAGTCCACGGCGAGCAGTGGCGCAACCTCATCTTCGCTGCGTGAGGGAACGGCGAAGGGTGTGACCGGAGGATCGGCGGAAGCAGATAGCTCCGCTGTGCAGCGGAAAGATAAACCATCTTCGTTGCGAGACAGACAAGATGATTTGGGGCGCAGCTTGTCCAGCGCCAACGTCATGTCGCCGGTGCCGCAGCACAGGTCGAGAACGACGGCCTCGGGACGCGCCAGAATCGCCCGCACCGAGCGCGCCGTACGCCGCCACCACAGCCGGTCGATGCCAACCGACAGCAGGTGATTCAGCAGATCGTATCTTGGCGCAATGGCGTCGAACATCTCCTGAACGCTCCGCGCAGCAGCTGCGGGATCGGATGCACCTGTGGGGCGGGCTCCGGGGTCGGCTTCGTGCTCGACAATGGGATGGATAGCCATTTTGATCTCGCGATGATCCTCTAATTCTTCATCGCCTGAAGCATGGTTTGTGTCGCCGCGAGTAGTTCAGCATCGCTCACGTCGTGGACGACCTCGGTTTAGCCGATGCCAGTGGCGAGCACAAATGCCCGGCGTCCGCTGCGCTTCTTCTTGTCGGCGGAGGTCAGCGCGACCAGCTTGGCTGCAGCGCCGCGGAAGGTTGGAATCGGCCCGAAGCGGAGGACGAGATTCGCCATCCGCGCGAACTCCTCCGGGGTGATGAGGGCACGGTTGAGCGAGAGGTGCAGCGCGGCGATGCTGCCCCACGCGACCGCCTCGCCGTGCAGCAGCTTGCGATAGTGCGTTGCCGCCTCGATGGCGTGGCCGATGGTGTGGCCGAAGTTGAGCGTCATGCGTAGGCCGGATTCCTTCTCATCCTTGCTGACGACCTCGGCCTTCACCTTCACGCTGGCCGCGACGACCTTCGCCAACGCATCGGCGTCGGCGGAGAGGATCGCATCGGCGTTCTTCTCCATATAGCGGAAGAGTGCAGCATCGCGAATGATTCCAGCCTTGATTGCCTCCTGCAATCCGGCGCGCAGTTCAGCGGCAGGCAGCGTGCGCAGGGTGTCGATGTCGCTGAAGACAGCCAGCGGATGATGGAATGCGCCGATAAGGTTCTTGCCCGCAACCAGATTCACGCCGGTCTTTCCGCCCAGCGACGAGTCGACCTGAGCGAGCATCGTCGTTGGCACTCCAACGTAGCGGATGCCGCGCATGTAGATGGCCGCCAGAAAGCCCGTAACATCGCCAATGATTCCGCCGCCGAAGGCTACGAGAATCGAGTCGCGATCGGCCCCGGCTAGGGCAAGCTGCTGGGCCAACGACTCGACCTGCGCCAATCGCTTGTGGCTCTCGCCAGCGGGCAGAAAGAGCGTGGTCGGCTGCTCCTTCGCCGGAAAGCTGGCGAGGAATGGCTTGCTCCACAGCGCCCAGATCGCAGGCGATGTAACAACGAAGAGACGCGGAGCCTGACCGGGCGTCAGCTTCCTCAGACGCGAGTAGAGCGTACGCAGAAGGTTCGGTGCGATTGTAACTTCGTAGGCGGCAGATGCAGTGGTGACGCGGATAGTGGACACGCGTCTATATTATCGCAGTGGGGCTGTCACGAATGTTGCTGAAGGCCAACGCGACGCACGAATCCCTGCATCTGATAACCTGAGCTTGAGAAATTATGGAACTACTGTCGCCAGAGAGCTTTCTCAAAAAACAGGTTGCGGCCGTGCAGGAGTACTCCATCCTGTCGGGGACGGCGATTGCCGATCTTTTTACTCGCCCGCGGTACTGGGCTGACATCTTTACTCAGATGGATTCGATCGGTGCCGGGTCAATGCCAATTGTGGTGCTGACAGGCTTCTTCACCGGATGCGTACTGGCACTGCAATCGGCCACTGCGCTGCAGGAGTTTGGCGCGGTCAACAAGACCGGGGTTCTGGTAGCACGGTCGATGGTGAAGGAACTCGGCCCGGTGCTGACCGGATTGATGGTCAGCGGGCGCAACGCCTCGGGCATGGCGTCAGAGATCGGCTCGATGAAGGTCACCGAGCAGATTGACGCCATGCGCGCGCTGGGCACCGACCCGATCCGCAAGCTGGTGACGCCGCGCATTGTCGCCACCATCTTCATGCTCTTCTTTCTGACGATCATCTCGGATGCGGTTGGCATTGCGGGCGGCGCGCTGGTCAGCGTCAACCTGATGGGCCTCAACGCCAGTTCCTATCTGCACACATCTTTCAGCTCGCTGGTGCATGGCGACATCGTGCAGGGGCTGGTCAAGCCGCTCTTCTCCGGCTTTATCATCGCCACTGTCGGCTGTTTCTACGGCATGAGGACGACCGGCGGAACTCAGGGAGTGGGCCGCGCGACGACCCAGGCCGTGGTGGTCTCCTCGGTCTTCATCATCGTCGTTGACTTTTTGGTGACGCGCGCCATGATCGGCATCTTCGGGAGCTAGGGCGCAATGGCGGAAGAACTCTCCAAATCGTCGGTGATGGATCCTGTAGACGAGACAGCGCCAGTGGTGGAGTTCGAGAATGTGTCAATCGGATTTGAGGGCCGCGCTGTGTTGCAGGAGGTCTCCTTTGCGGTGGCGCGCGGAGAGACGCTGATCCTGCTCGGTCCGGCAGGCTGCGGAAAGTCCGTGCTGCTGAAACTGTGTAACGGTCTGCTGGCTCCAGACTCGGGCGCGGTGCGCATCTTTGGCAAGGAGATCTCCGCACTGCCACGACGCGAGCGCTACACCCTGCGCGAGCGCATCGGCATGGTATTTCAGGAATCGGCGCTCTTCGACTCGATGAACGTCGAAGACAATGTGGCCTATCGTCTGCATGAGGAGCATGTGCCAGTGGCAGAGTCGCATACGCGCGTAGTTGAGGCGCTGAAGTTCGTCGAATTGGAGGATGCGATCCTGAAGTTTCCCTCGGAGCTTTCCGGCGGAATGCGGCGACGTGTTTCGATTGCCCGCGCGATTATCAGCAGCCCCGATTTGATTCTGTACGACTCGCCCACCGGCGGCCTCGACCCGATTACTTCGACCACCATCATCGAACTGGTGATGAAGCAGCGCGATGTCTCGCACACGACCTCGCTGGTTGTGACGCACCGCCTGCAAGACGCCTTCGTGCTGGCGACCAATCGCTACGACTCTGGCGGGATGAAGCCCATCGCAAAAAATGGGCCGGCGCGCGGCATCGACGCAGGAACAAAATTTCTGATACTGAACGAGGGCCGGATTGTATTTCATGGCTCGACCGAAGAGCTGGTGCACTCGGATGATCCTTGGATCAAGCGGTATCTGGAGTAGGCTGCTAATTCATCCAGCGTTTGTCGTTGGGGTTGCGTTTGGCATCGTCATCGGGAGCGATATAGCGACCGTCTTTGTCAAAGGAGACATTGCGACCCTGCTTGCCCATGTAGACTTCGAACTTTTTGGCGGCCTGGCGACGGCGGGCGCGGTAGTAGGCGTTGCGCATGGCAAAGTACTGCTCGCTGATGGCGTACGTCAGCCCACGACGCGATGCGTAGCGAACATACATGTAGCCGCACACAGCCCCCGATAGCTGTAGCAGCGCGCCAAACTCATTGGCGTCCTTCAACAGAATCGCGACAGCGATCAGGATATAGATCGCCACCATGTACTTGGCGCGGATGCGCGCAACGAAGAAGAGCAAAAACTCCTGATCTCCGAAGCGCATTGCGATGGCAATTAGCAGGCCAAAGATGCCCGCCCAGGCACCGCCCGCGACCGCGTATGGGCTGAGGTGCAGGATGCGCGTAAACGAGATTGCCGAGGCAACAAACGCGCCGCCAATCGCCGAGGTGAAGTAGAGTTCCCCAAGCCAGCGGCTGCCGTATGTACTCTCCAGCATGGACCCGAGAAACCACAACGTCAGCATGGCGAAGAGAATGTCCATCAGCCCGAAGTGTAGGAAGCTGTAGGTTGCAAGCTGCCAAAGCTCACCCCGCGCGACGTACATCGGCTCCAGCATCAGATGCCCCAGCAGCGCGCCGATCAACTCCGGCGCGACCCACTGCGCGACCGCGATGAAGAAAAAGACCGCGACGTTGGCGAAGACCAGCTTGCGTACCACGCCCGCAAACGGGGGAAAGGTCATCGTGATGGGGCTGGAACTGGGCATCGGCATTCTCTACTTTCCATTTCAACACATCGCCCATCGCCACGCCGATGTCTCGCGAATTACCACAACCGCCGCTCCATTTTGGGATGAAACAATTTGGCTGTGGGAATCGTAAGCTTGACGTATCGTCTGGCAGCTACTAATACTATCCAAGACGGGTGTACCGATGCGTTTCCCATGGCCTAGGCTCTGGGAGGGTGGCGCAAGGTAGCTGGCAATGCAAAGCGGTTGATGGGTGCATCCCCACAGCCGATAACAACATCAACTGATATGCGCGGAGGCTTACATCATGGCTGTACTCTGTCCCGAATGCGATACCCCCATCCCGGTCGACGCCGACGAGGTCGAAGAGGGTGAAACCGTGCAGTGCGATGAGTGTGGTCTCGAGTTGGAGATTGTCTCCATCGACCCACTGGAGCTGGCTCCGATCGAAAACCTCGGCTACGACGACGAGGACGATCCACTTGCTCCCGTGGAGGACGATGAGTAGCTCAGATACCACCAGCGTGGACTACCTTCCGGCCAGCGCGCTATTCAAATCGTGAAATGCACCTCCCGAGCCGCGTATAGTTATCTGTATGACTCGAATCGTTGGTTCAGTTTCTCAGCTCGGCCGCGTTGCGCGAGACATGGCGCTGCTGTGCTGTCTTGGCGTGGCCGTAGCCTTTGCAACTTTAGGTTCAGAGATTCTGATGCCACAGTTGGTGGCGCAGCAGGTGCAGCGCGTGGTTGAGGGCAAGGTCGTCGACAACTCCGGCAACGGGCTAAAGGGTGCCACCATCTTCCTCAAAGACACCCACTCACTCTCGGTCAAAAGCTATATCGCTTCCGACGACGGCAGTTTCCACTTCGGCCAGCTTATCCAGACAGTCGACTACGAGGTCTGGGCCGAAATCGCTGGCAAAAAGAGCGCAGTCAAGAACATCAGCTCCTTCGATACACGAAAATTCTTCAACCTCACCCTGAAGATCGACACCACAAAGTAGCCAGACTCATATTCGTTCGGACGTTCAGATCCCAGGTGCCCCATCCATCATGGTCGCATTGCGACGGCTGGGATAGCACACCGTTTGCACCAGTGCAGTTGTCTTTGGTTTGGCGTTGCCACTGTCTTTAACGTCGTCCTTGCCATTAACTGCTCTTTTTATTGTCATTCTGACTCCGAGCGAAGCGAAAGATCCCTGTATTTCGTCGTTGCATGTTTATTCGAGGTCGAGCCGCAAAGCAATTAAACAGGTTTATAGAATTGCTACAGCGAGTCCGCAAGACTTGCGCGATATATTGATATCAATATAAACTGTCTTCACCATGAACAAGCCAAAGAAGCCGGTAAATATCTCGGAGATCATCGCCAATCGAGCCAACTATCCTGCCAACCTGATCGCCCGCACCGATCTCGCAGTTCAGCTGATTGACATCATCAAACAGAACGGATGGCGACAGGCCGAGGCGGCCCGGCTCTGCGGAGTTGCGCAGCCGCGCATCAACTATCTTTTGCGCGGGCACATTCATTTCTTCTCGCTCGACGCATTGGTCAACATTGCCTCTGCTCTCGGCCACAAGGTACAGGTCGAGATTGCCTGACCAATGGCAGCCGCTGACAAACTCGGGCTCATAGCCGGTAACGGTCGCTTTCCGTTTCTTCTGCTCGATGCCGCACGCGCCGAGGGGCTTACCGTTGTCGTTGCCGCTATTAAGGAGGAAACCGATCACGAGATCGACTCCCGCGCCACCGCTGACCCAGCTATTCGCGTCCACTGGCAGTCGCTTGGAGAACTCTCGCGCCTCATCGACACCTTTCGCGCCGAGGGTGTTACACGCGTTGTCATGGCCGGACAGGTTAAGCACACACAGATCTTTTCTTCGATTCGTCCCGACTGGCGGCTGGCAAAGTTGCTGCTCAACCTACGCACACGGAACACCGACATGCTGCTCGGTGCCGTCGCCAAGGTTCTCGCCGACGAGGGCATCGAGCTGATCTCGTCGACGCAGTACCTTGAACCGTTGCTGGCCAAGCCCGGAGTCCTTACCGCACGCACGCCCAGCGAAGACGAGCAGAAGGACATCACCTACGGACGCACAGTCGCTCGCGGCGTCGCAGGATACGACCTTGGGCAGACGGTCGCTATCGCTGCACAGGCCTGCGTCGCCGTCGAAGCTATGGAGGGCACCGATGCCACCATCGAGCGTGCTGGAGAACTCATGCGTCGCCACGAGGATGCAGCCTCGACTCTGAGTCGCTCGCTCACCATCGTCAAGGTCGCCAAGCCAGCACAGGACAT
>CAZPZL010000052.1:0-11288 GCA_964590925.1 uncultured Granulicella sp. | reverse complement strand
AGGTCAAGGTGCTGGTCGACGAGATCAACCTGGGCAGCATCGAGCAGTCGCGCGGAATCGAACAGATCACCCGCTCCATCACCCAGATGGAAAACGTCACTCATAGCAACGCAGCCAACGCCGAAGAGTCTGCCGCAGCCGCCGAAGAGCTTAACGCCCAGGCCGAATCCATGAGAGAGATCGTCCGCTCGCTCAAAAACATGGTTGACGGAGAATCCCCCTCCATCGCCATCAGCAGCTCCCCCGCCTTGTGCTCTACCTCCGCGAAGACTCCCAAAAAGCTCACCCCCGTGCGCCATCCCGCCCCAGCTCCGCTCGTCAGGATCGCTTCGCGCATACAATCCAAAATCAAACTCTCCACCCCGCCCGTCACGCGTGCAAACCACCTCGCCGTCGCCAATGCAGCCTCCTTCCCCATGGATGACGACTTCAAGGAGTTCTAAGTGTCCTGTCTATAAAGTTCGCCCTATAAATGCTGTCATGTTGAGCGCGGCGAAGGACCGCGATGAGCTTCGCATGACTATAGCATTGTGAGTCTTTCATCTACACAAGCTCCGGCAGTGGGGCCGTCAGACGCCAGGTTGCCCAAGCCACCGCAGATTCATCGCGATGATTTGGACGCGAAACCGCCGGATCAGGGTGCCGCTGCAGTTGTGTATTCCTTGTAGTCGCCTGTATTTTTGGGGCTTAGAACGCAAAGGCCGTCAGTTTACAAAGCGCCTCATACGGATGTTCATCACGATTCCCAACGAGAGGAAGCTGAACAGAATCGATGATCCGCCGTAACTCATCATGGGTAGCGGAATTCCCGTAACCGGCATCATCCCGACCACCATGCCGATGTTGACCACAATCTGAAACAGCATTACGGCGACCACCCCCATAATGATCAGGCTGCCGGGAATGTCCGGTGCCTGCCGCGCGCTCTCGATCAGCCGCACCAGAATCAAAAAGTAGAGCAGCAGCACGCCCATTCCGCCGACGAATCCGTGCTCCTCGCAGAAGGCCGCGAAGATGAAGTCGGTGTAAGGAATGGGCAGGAAGTCGCCTTGGGTCTGCGTCCCCTGGTTGGTTCCCTTGCCCCACAATCCACCTGCACCGACCGCAATCTTCGATTGCAACAATTGGTATCCCGCGCCCCGAGGGTCGTTACTGGGATCGACAAAGCTGGTCAGTCTCTTCATCTGATACGGCTTTAGTCGTTTCCCGCTCATCCATGCTCCGCCCGCCAGCATCGCGACGCCGAGCAGCAGAATCAGCACCTGCTTGGGCCGGATGCCACCCAGAAAGAGTCCTGCCACCAGTACCGGAAAGTAGGTCAGCGCAGTTCCCAGATCAGGTTGGGCCAACACCAGAGCCATCGGCAGACCGATCATGGCGAACGCCTTACCAATGTCGGCCCAACTTAGATCCCGCCCGGCGAGTCCCCAGAGGAAGCGAGCCATTGCAACGATCAAAATCAGCTTAACCCACTCCGACGGCTGAAAGTGGACTCCGCCGCCAAGATTGATCCAGCGCTTGCCACCGAGCACCCGCGAACCCACCAGCTTGACGGCTACCAGCGAGAGCAGCCCGATGCTGTATGCCCACGGAGCGATGCCCACCAGCCAGTGGTAGTCAATCCGCGAGATGAAAAACATTAGGCAGATGCCCACAGCCAGAAAGCCAATCTGCTTGTGGTCGAAGCCGTGATATTTGGTGTTCAGAGTTGCTGACTTGATCTCCAGCACACTGGTCACCGACATCACCATCACCAGCGTGAACAGCATCCAATCGAAGTCGCGAAATGAGGAGAAACGTTGCATGGAATATCTCTAGTCTAAAGCGAGCAGGTCTAGGCGCGTGCAGGACTTTGCCACCGAAATGAATCTGCCGCGGAGAGGCTGCACCAAGCTTGCCAGTAGCTTCAAATACGATAGGTGTGTCAAGGCTGGCTCCGCTTGGAATCTTTGTCGATCCCCGGCAGGCTCTTCGGTGGCAGCAGAGCCGCAATCGGCTCGCCGTCGGACTTGGGCGCTGGCTTCGGCGCAGGTAGCACTGGCTTCGGTGTGGGCGACGCAGACTTCGGTGCGGAGTTCGACGCCGGGGTCGAGGTGGAATCCGACGTAGAATCCGAAGCCATAATCGATGCTGGTTTGGGAGCCTCGGCGCGCAGATTTCCCTCCAGCTTGCGATGTTTCGTGACGTACGCGTTGACCACCTGCGCAGCCAGGGGAGCGGAGGCTTCGGCTCCCCATCCTCCATGCTCAACAAGCACCGCAACCACAATGTCCGGATTGCGCCGTGGTGCCATGCCGACGAACCACGCGTTCGCGCGTTCGTTTCCTTTGCCCAGACTGGTGGCTCCGGCGCTATGACTCACCAGTTGAGCGGTGCCGGTCTTGCCCGCGAAGTCGATGCCCTCAAGATGCATGGCGCCTGCTGTTCCGCTAGGCCCCAGCGTCGCGGCCATGGCGTCGGTGATGGTCTCCCAGTTCTCGGGCGTAATGGGAATGGTGCGGTCGCCGCTGCCGGGGAAGCTATCCTGAATTGCCGATTGCATTTCTGGAGGCAACTCGTCGGAAAAGATGACGTGCGGCCGCTTCATTGCGCCTCCGCTGGCGATTCCACCCAGCGCCCGCGCCAGTTGAATTGGCGTTACCTGCACCGCGCCCTGGCCGATTCCTACCGAGATTGTCTCGCCCGCATACCACTTCTCGTGCTGCGTCTTCAACTTCCACGCTGTCGAGGGCATGGTGCCCGATGCCTCCTCTGGCAGGTCGATACCGGTCTTCTGCGAGAGGCCCACCTGGGTCGCATACTTGGCGATTGTGTCTATGCCCAGCTTCTCCGCAAGCGTGTAGTAATAGGTATCGCAGGACCACGGAATCGCATGGTCGATGTCCACCATGCCATGTCGCTTGTCGCAGGCGAAGAAGTGTCCGTAGAAGGTGCCTCCGCCGTTGCACATCACCTTCAAATCCTGCGCGACGCTCTCCTGCAATCCGGCCAGCGACATGATGATTTTGAAGGTCGATCCCGGTGCGTCCTGCGCCTGAATGGCTTTATTCATCATCGGGTGATTGGGGTCGTTGACGATCTTCGACCAGTACTCCTTGCTTAGCCGTACCGAGAACTGATTGGGATCGAAGATTGGCCGCGAGACCATCGCCAGAATCTCTCCTGTATGCGGGTCCATTGCCACCAACGCGCCGTTCTTGCCCTCCATCGCCTGCTCGGCCACGCGTTGCAGGTCCAGATCGATGGTCAGCCGCAGATCGGTTCCCGGTATCGCCAACTGCTGCCTAACCGGCTGTCCAACCTCCCGACCGTGGCTGTCTACGACGACGTCGCGCGACCCGTCTGTTCCGCGCAGAATCGAGTCGTACGTCGCCTCGACGCCGCTCTTGCCCACCACGTCGCCCGGCTCGTAAAAGTCGTATTTTGAGCTCTTTAGGTCCTCCTCGGAGACCTCGCCCACATACCCGATCAGATGCGCCGCAAATCCATCCTTCGGATAGAGTCGTCGCTGCTCGTCCAGCGTCTCCAGCTCTGGCAGCTCGTTGCGATGCGCCTCGATGAAGGCCTGCTCGTCCTCGGTAATGTCCTGCTTTAGTGGAATGGGTTGGTACTTCGGTGCGCTGGCGTAGTGCCGCATCGTCGCCTCGATTTGATCGACAGGCAGATCGAGCGCGCGCGCAATTATCGGAATGTCGGCGGTCAAATCCCGCCCCTGCTCCCGTAGCAGATAGCACGAGACCGAGGGGTAGTTGTCCACGATGATCCGCCCCTCGCGATCGAACAGCCGTCCGCGCGGAGCCAGCACCGGAATCTTGCGTATGCGATTGGCTTCGGCCAGCAGCCGGTAGTTATCCGCGCCGACGATCTGTAGCCGCCACATCCCCGCTGCCAGCACGGTTAGCACCAGCACCACGACGTACTGCGTCGCGTGCAGTTTGACCGCAGACACCTTCTCATCGCGGTCGATCCGCCGTTCCGGATTGGATAGAATCGCCACGTTTCAGATCCGCTCTTCCCCTCTAGTGTACGTCTGTGCAATCAGGGTTGCCGTGCAACTATCGTCCCCGCCAGCGATCCCTGGGCCGACCCACCGGAGCAAATTCCACCTCTACTCCTGATGCTTGGTGCGATCCAGCAGAAGGAAGATCGGCAGCGCAACCACCGTGTTGACCACTGCGCGCAGCAGTTCATGCTTCCACATCAGATGGAAGTCTCGATGGCCAAGCAGACGGCGTTGCACCAGATACAGCAGCCCGGTCTGCAGGAAGGTAAACCCAAAGGCTAACAGCGCACGCGTCTTGGGATTATCCACATCGATCTGGCTTCCCAAGCTCGCTCCAGCGTAGCCGATCACCGCCTTTGCCATGCCATTGACGCCAATCTTCTGACCGGTCAGCACGTCCTGCATCAGCCCGATGGTCGCACCTGTCACCGTCCCGGAGATCGGGCTGCGGCGGCTGATGGCAAAAAACAATGTCACGATAAACGGCAGATCGACAATCATCAGCCCGTGGTATATCTTCGGCAGCAACACCTGCAACAGCACCGCACCCAGCGGCACAAAGACCGCCACCGGCAGCGAGAAGCTCTGCTGTTCGACCTCCCGCCGCGACATGTAACTGCGTGTAACCATCAGCTCCCGTCGAACAATTCCTAATAAAAAACTCTCGGCGATGCAACCCGCCCCTCACAGCCTAAAGCATCTTCCTCGTCAACGGAGAGATTCCCCGTTTCTTCAGAAACAACACCGGTTGTCATCCTATGCGATAAATGTTGTCATCCTGAGCGAAGGATCCCGACAAACTACGCCCCGCCATAACATTGCGAACCTTTCTTCCAATCAATCCAGCTTGTATCCTTGCATTGAACCTCACGAACCTTGAACTCCGACTAGAATCTTGGACTCAAAACACGAACTCGCCTCGCATTTTCACTTTGTTTCTTCGGGCTTGGCAGCTTCCGCCGCAGGCTTCGCCGTCGTCGCGCTCGGCTTGGCGCTGGAGTTTGCCGCAGCGGGCTTGTCGCCCGTCGCCGCGCCAGTTGGTCCTCTCGGCACTGGTTTGCTCGCTGGTTTAGGAGCGCTCAGCTGCGTTCCGTCTGTAGGCTGTTCGCCGCCGGACTGCGTCTTGCTCGCGGCAGTCCCGCTCGCAGCGCTGCTGTTCAGCGTGGTGTGCTGCGCCCCGGGCGTCAACTCCGCGGCTGGCGGAATCGCTCCACTGCTAAACCGGTCCGTATGCAGCGCGGGAGCTGGATGGGGAACTGTGCCCACTGCTGGCACAGCCGGGACAGCGGCCCCTGGAGTCGCTGGCGTCTCGTTGTCGTGAATGCTAGGTAGTCGTTCGGCGCTGATGTCGGCGGCGTGCTGCGCTGCCGCATTGGCCAGATCCTGCTGCGCCTCGGGCGACAACTCCGTCTGCACGCCTGTAATCACCAGCACCTCGTCGACTTGGTCCAGGTCCACCGCTGGCTTCACTCGGATTGCGGTATAGGGCTGGTGGTCGGGGTCCGGCGCAATGTCCTCAATGACACCTACCGGCAGACCGCGCGGATAGATCTGATCGCCGCCTGAGGTCAGCACCGTCTCCCCCTTCTTGATTCGCGAATCCGCCGTCAAGTTGCTGATTTGCGCCCGTCCCCCGATCGTCCCCCCCAGAATCGCGCGAATCCGCGAGCTAGCCAAAACCACCCCCGCGCCCGAGCTCATATCGTTGATCTCCAGCACCTGTGAGTTGGTCGGCGAGACGTCTCTCACCTTGCCCACAATCCCATCCGGAGTAATTACCGGCATATCCGGCCTCAGTCCGTCGTTCGAACCCTTATCGATGGTCAACACATGCGACTGCTCGCTTCCGCTGGTCCCGATCACCTGTGCCGCCACGGTGGCGCCAATGTATTTCTCACGAAACCCGAGCAGCGCCTGTAACCGCCGCCCCTCTAGCGCATCCTCGGCAATCGAGGCTTCTTCCAGTCGCATCCGCGTCAACTGATTCTGCAAATCCTTGTTCTGCTCGCGCACGTGGCGCAGCTCAATGTAGTTTGACCAGCCGTAGCGCGTGCCATACCCAATGGCGTGCGTCAGCCGTTCGATTGGCGTCACCGCCGCCATCGCCCACATGCGCAACAGCGTCACCTTCGGCCCATCCGGCTGCGTCGAGTCGACCGGAGTGCGCACCTGTACCGCCAGTCCGATGGCCTGAGCCATCAGCACCACGATCAAAAACAGCGCATTCTTATATTGGGTAAGAAAATCCATCGGCCTGCAAACATTCCATCAGACTCCGCAACCAGTGTACCTCGCCCATCCGATTCGTTCGTCGTCCCGCTCACTTTGCGAAGTACTTCGGCCCCTGCCCTGCAGTTCTCTGTCCAGCCGCCCAAGGGTTGTAAACCTTCGCAAACGCCGCCCGATAACCAATCGACGGATGAGTATAGAACCACAGCTCATAAATTGGATGCGCATCGGGATCGTCCAGAGAATCTTCGCCCAATCGCTGAAAAGCCTGCTGAGCCGTCCGTTGCGGGTCGGCGACAATGCCCCGCACGGCCTCTTGACCGTAGACATCCGCATTGTGCTCGATCGTGCGGCTGAATCCGTTCGTAATCGGCTCCGCCAGCGTATAAAGTGCCGATAGCACCAGCAGCAGCACGACCAACGATCCCCAGTTCTGCTGTGAGGCAATGCCCCAAGCTGCGCCGTATCGCGCCAACAGCCAGTGTTCCATGTGGAACCCAAGCCAGAACAACGGCAACAGCGCCACGCACGTCAGCCTCATACCCAGCACAATGTGCCCCAGCGCGTAGTGCCCCATCTCGTGCGCGAAGATGAAGCTAATCTCGTCCGAAGTCGCCTTCGCAACTGTAGTATCCCACACCACCACCCGCTTGGACGCCCCGAAGCCAGTGACGTATGCGTTCAGCGTGGTGGACTTCGCGCTGGCCTTCATCAGAAACATTCGCTCGGGAGGAATAGCGATACCCCCGCGCGCGACCACCTGCTCCAATCGCGCAACCAGCGCCGGATTCGACTTCGCCAGCGGCTCGTATTGATTGAACATCGGATCGAAGACATACGGTGTAACAAAGATGGTGGCGACAAAGATCAGCGCCGAAGGAATCCACAGCCAGAACCACCACCGCGTCGGCGAACAGCGAATTATCAGAAGAACCAACATCGCCAACAGTCCGCCGAAGCACCACTCCAGAGCAAAAGCCTTCGCCCGATCAGCCAACCAGCCGCTCCAATGCTGCACTGATAGCCCTGAGCTCACCGCCACGTGATGCTCATAGATACCTAGCGGCAGATCCAGCAAATGAACCGCTCCCAGTAGCAGAAACAGGAAGCCAAATCCCTGTATCCAGCGATTCTTCGACAACTTCACGGCAACGCCCTGCGTCCATGCCACCAGACCCGTCGCCAAAATCAGCCACAGCCCAGCCAGCGACCAAACCGTGCTTACAACCGCCATCCTCCGGCGCAATCTCCCCAGTGCTCGCGCCCGTTCGAGCTGCGCTGGTACCAGCTGGTAGGCCGTCGTATCGTGCGCGGCAAAGTGCGAAGCCTCAGCTTCGCTTGCAGTCGGTGCAGTGAGCCGTCTGGCCGCGACTGCCAGCCCAACTACCAGCAGAATCATCAATAACAGCTTGCTGCAAAGTCGCATTGGCTTGCACTCCTTGGGCGTGTGCTCCAGTGTGCCGCATCCTCGCCGCCAAACGCAAAGGCGCAGCCAGACCACCATCACGACCGTCTAACAAATTGCAATTGCAGTGGCAGTAGAGCACATCCGTTGGCAAAGACAGCAGTCCGTCCAGCCGTGTAGCATTCCAAGTAGACAGTATCGACGCATCTTTACCCGCGACATCGGGTTTATTCACTAATGGATACGGCCTTCTGTAATCGGGTCTTACCACAAAAACTGGCCACAAAGACAGGATCAATGGCACAACCTCGAACCAGTACTCACCGGATCAACCGAAGCGGGATCTTTACCGCCACGTTCGTCGCGTCGCTGCTAGCCACGGTCGTTCTCCATGCACAGCAGGCAGAGTTAGTGGCTGCAAATTCAGCCCCATCCCCAGCTGCCAAGCCAGCTCTGCCGCTCGCCAGCGACACCGTTCTGGTCAACGTGCTGGACGCGGAGCTGAAGCGCGCCATGTCCTCGCTAGGAACTGATGGAACCGCCTCCCAGCAGCCCAAGCCCTACTTCCTCAGCTACGCGGTCGATGACGCCTCCACGGTCAACATCGCCGCCGAGTACGGAGCCATCGTCAACTCCAATCAGAGCCGCGTTCGCTCGGTAGACGTGCAGGTCCGCCTCGGATCGCCCGCCGAGGACAATACCCACGGCGACCACCGCAACAGTGCCCTCACCACCCTTCCGCTTCCCCTCACCGACGACCGCGAATCCCTCGCCCGCTCCCTCTGGTACGCCACCAATCGCGGCTACGGACGCGCCCTCGACGGCTACCTGAAGGTCAAGACCGAGCAGCAGGTCCGCGCTAAGGAGGAGGACTCTTCGCCCGACTTCAGCGTCGAACAGCCCCAGGTCGATCTTCTCCCTCCCGCGCCCGCGCTGGTTGTTGACCGCGCTCCGTGGGAGCAGCGTCTGCGCCAGATCTCCAAGCTCTTCACCCAGTTCCCCGACATCTTTGCCGATCAAGTCTCCTTTGAGGCCTCCAACGAGACGGACTACCTTGTCTCCTCCGATGGAGCGCGTGTTGACACGCCCAGCCGCACTGCGAGGCTGGTGATTGAGGCGCAAACCCGTGCCGCAGACGGTATGAACCTCTTCCGCGCCGAGACCTTCGAGGCCGACTCTCCCGCTCACCTGCCCGACCAAAAGACCATCGCCGCCAAGGCTCTCGCCATGGCGAAGAACCTCGAAGAGCTCCGCGTCGCCCCCATTACCGAGCCTTTCAGCGGGCCCGCAATCCTCAGTGGCCGTGCCTCCGCCGTCTTCTTCCACGAGGTTCTCGGCCATCGGCTAGAAGGTCAGCGCCAGCGCGGCGACGAGGAGGGCCAGACCTTCACCAAGCTGCTCAACAAGCCCATCCTTCCCTCGTTCCTCAGTGTTGCCGACGACCCCACCCTCGCCACTTACCAAGGTACGGCCCTCAGCGGTCACTACGACTTCGATGACGAGGGCCAGGCCGCCCGCCGCGTCGAGCTGATCCACGACGGCATCCTCAAGACCTTCCTCATGTCGCGCCAGCCCATCGCCAGCTTTTCCCAGTCGAACGGCCACGGTCGCTCCGAATCCGGCCACATGCCCACGGGTCGTCAGGGCAACCTCATCGTCACCTCGTCGAAGTCGGTCCCGGAGAGCGAGTTGCGGCAGATGCTGCTTGACGAAGCCAAAAAGCAGGGCAAGCCCTACGGCCTGTACTTTGAAGACATTTCCTCGGGCTTCGCTGTCACCACGCGCAGCTCGCCGCAGGCCTTCCAAGTCATTCCGCTGGTCGTCTATCGCGTCTACGTCGATGGTCGTCCAGACGAGCTTGTCCGTGGCGTCAGTATCGTTGGCACACCGCAGGCCGCGCTCAACAGCATCCTCGCTACCGGCGACAAGCAGGAGATATTCAACGGCATCTGCGGAGCCGAATCCGGCAGCATTCCGGTCAGTGCCGTCGCTCCTGCCATGCTCGTCAGCCAGATAGAGACCCAGCGTCAGGCCCAAGGCACGGCCCGCCCGCCGATCCTCCCACCCCCAGGCGCACCTGTCACATCGACGCCAGACAAAGGAGCTGCCCGATGAATCTGCTCTTTAAGAAAGCCATGCGCACAAATTCAGCTCTTCTCGCCACGGCCTTTTTCATCGGTACAGTCTCCACTGTCTACGCCCAGTCTCCGCAAAGCCAGACTTCGCAGGACTTGGCTAAATCCGATCCCATCCTGCGCGCCATGCAGGACGAGCTAGCCCGCTCGCAGTCTCAGCTCATCCTACCCGGAATGCAGCGCCCCTACTTCATCGAGTACCGCATTGACGACTTCGCCACTTACAACGCTGTAGCCAACTTCGGTGCTCTGGTGCGCGACGAAGCCGACCATCGCCGCATCGTGCGTGTCTCGATACGCATTGGCAGCTACACCACCGACTCCAGCAGTAGCCGGGGCGAAGGCTCCGTGGCACTAGCCACGACTGACAACAATCCGGAGGCGATTCGCTACAGTCTCTGGAACGCTACCGACGAGGCCTATAAGAACGCCCTGCGCGCCTATAGTGCAAAACAGGCCGCCCTCAAGCGCTTCGAAACTCCGCCCACCGCGCAGGACTTTGCCCCCGCCAAGCCCACCATCACCGTCGGCCCGCTGGTCTCGCTCGACATCGACCGCGCCGAGTGGCGTCGCCGCATCATCGAAGCCAGCGGTCTCTACGCCACAGCCCCCGAGGTTCGCGCCAACTCCGCCAACATCGAGTACTCCTCTGTCAGCCTGCGTGGGCTGGCTGTCAATCGCTATCTGGTCAACACCGAGGGCACCATCGTGCGCGATGGCTACACCGGCTACAGCGCCAACATCAGCGTCGGCAGTCAGGCGCCCGACGGCATGCAGCTGGTCCGCGACAACGGCACCACCGGCGTCACCGCCAGCGAGCTTGAATCCTGGCCCGCCTTCCGCCAGCGCGTGATCAACAACCTCAAGACTCTGGAAGCACTGCGCACCGCTCCCGTCGTCTCGGCCGAGGACTACCACGGCCCGGTTCTCTTCAGCGGCGACGCAGCCGCCGACGTACTCGACCGCCTCTTCGTCCCCAACATCGAAGCTGACCGCCCAGAGATGGGCACCACCGCCCGCACCCAAGGCATATACACCTCCAGCTTCCACGCCCGCGTACTGCCGGAGTTCCTCAGCGCCATCGACGATCCATCGCTCGCCACCTTTGTTGGCCACAAATTGGTTGGCTCCTATGCGATCGACGACGAGGGCGTTCCCGCACAGAAGGTCGATGTCGTCACCGACGGCAAGCTGGAAAACTATCTTATCGGACGCACTCCGGTGCGCGACTTCCCTGCCTCCAACGGTCACGGCCGTGCACCTATCGGGCAATCTCCCCGCTCGCGTCAGGGCGTCCTTCTCTTCAAGTCGAAGTCGCCCTTGAGCAACGACGCCATCAACGCGCGCCTGCTCGCCATGGCCAAGGAGCAGGGCCGCGATGTCTACGCCGTAGAGACCCTGGGCAGCGAGCTCGCCCCGCGCCTGCTCTATCTTGTTCATCCCGATGGCACTCGGCAACTGGTTCGCGGCGCAGTCTTCGACGAGCTAGACAACCGCAGCCTGCGCTCGGACATCA
>CAZPZL010000051.1:0-11358 GCA_964590925.1 uncultured Granulicella sp. | reverse complement strand
AGCCGCGCCTCCGGCCCACCAGAGCGCTCCCTGTTTGAGTATCGTTACCAGCTCACTGCTGACTCGCTCTTGATTCATGCAGGAGATATGCCGACGCTCTCGACCGAGGCCTCCTGCAAGCCGAAGCAGTTAATCCAGATCAACCCAACTGCTCCTGAATCCGCCGCATCTGCGCCAGCGAGGTCCAACGAATGGCCAGCTTAAAAGATCGCGCCATCGCCGCTTATGAATGGGTTGAGTTGCGCCTTGGTCTCGTCACTCCGCTGACCGAGGCGGCAACTCATCCCACGCCAGCCAACAGTGCAAGCTGGCTCTACGTCTTCGGCTCTGCCGCGACCGTCCTTCTCATCCTTCAGGTCGTCACCGGAATTCTTCTAGCCCTCGTCTACAGCCCATCGGCGAACGAGGCTTGGGCCAGCCTCGGCCTACTCAATCACACGATTCCGCTGGGCTGGTATCTACGTGCGCTACACGGCTGGGGGTCGGACTTCATGATCGCCATCGTGCTTCTGCACATGGTTCAGGTCTTTCTGTTCGGGGCATATAAATTCCCCCGCGAGCTGACGTGGATCGTCGGCGTTGGCCTGCTGCTTCTCACTCTCGGCATGGCCTTCACCGGACAGGTGATGCGCTTCGATCAGGATGCCTACTGGGGTCTTGGCATCGGGGCTTCGATCTCCAGCCGCATCCCCATCGTCGGCCCGTATCTCGTCCACATGCTTCTCGGCGGGCCAATCATCGGCGGCGCAACGTTGTCGCGCTTTTTCACTCTGCATGTGTTTGTGATCCCCGGAATTCTGCTGGCCGGCGTCGGCGTACACGTCTGGATGGTTCTGCGCCACGGCGTCAGCGACTGGCCGATGCCGGGGCGCATCGTTCGCCGTGCGACATACCAAAAGGAATATCACGACCTCACTGTCTCCACCGGCATTCCCTTCGTGCCAGATGCAGCATGGAAGGACGCCGTCTTTGCGGCTGCATTGTTGCTTGCGGTGATGGCCTGCGCCTTCTTCTTCGGACCCTTTGGTCCCGGCGGCGCGCCCGATCCTACTATTATCCAGACCGCGCCCAAACCCGACTTCGCCTTCCTCTGGATCTACGCCGTGCTGGCGTTTCTTCCGCCGTCGATCGAGACACCCGTGCTGATGGTTGCTCCTGTCCTCGGCATCGCAGTGCTGCTGCTGCTTCCGCTCATTGCCGGTGAAGGCGAACGGCACTGGGCGCGCCGTCCTGTCGCTGTACTAACAGTCTCCGTCATCGCGGTTACGCTTGGAATCTTCACTCATCTTGGCACCTACACTCCGTGGAGTCCCATCATGAACGCCTGGACCAGCGCACCAATTCCGCCAAAGCTGCTAAAGAATCGAACGCCGCTGGAACGTCAGGGCGCACTCGTTCTCGAAGACAAACAGTGCCGCAACTGCCACGCACTCGAAGGTTCTGGTGGCGAGCGTGGCCCCATGCTGGACTCGATTGCGACGCGCATGACCAAGGACCAAATCATTCGCCAGATTCTGCAAGGCGGCGGCAACATGCCTGCCTACGGCAATGCTCTCAATCCCGCGGAGACCAAGGCCTTGATGAGCTTTCTTATGACCTTGCGCGGCAACAACCTCGCCCCTGCAATAGACAGTTCGACCAACCTCACCCACCCTGTGCCACAGCAGATTGATCAGAAAAGTCGTTAAGCTTGTCTAAAAACCAGATTCCTCTCTGTTGATTTGATGTGGCTTCGGAAATACGGACAGTGGTCGTCGTGCCATCTTCGCTCTTCTTCCTACCATCTGATATGGCTGTCTGCAGAGCTGAACTGCCACTTATCCCACTGTCCGAATTTACCGAGCCACATCGCTTCGCACAGCTATTTCCCTTCATCCCCTATAATTTAATTCGTGAATAGAGAGCCACAGCCGCGAGTTCGCCAGCGACTTTTCGCTACAAGCTGCGCAGTTTCCCCAGGGAGAGCCACGTTGCCGGCAGAGGTGAAACTGAAACTGATTTCAGGATGTCGCGCGGGGCGGTCTCGATGGGATGTATGCCTTATCGGCGCTCTTCTACTCGCTGGTTCACTACAGCTGACTAGCTCGCTGGACGCGCAGGACTTCTCCCATCCGGAGAGCGAGGTAGCGTCCAATGCGTCCGAGATTCAGCAGGCTAACGCGTCGCTTGCCGCCAGCGACTTCGCTTCCGCGATAAAGATTCTCACCACGCTCAACGCAAAGCAGCCGCACGATCCGCAGATTCTCTACGATCTGGGCCTGACGCTCGAAGCGCTCGACTCGAAGCAGCCTAGTGCCGAGTCCTACTATCGCGAGTCGATCTCGGCCAATCCGCTCTTTCCCGCCTCGCACGTCGCGCTCGGTCTTCTGCTTGCCCGCTCTGGCCGCACCGTTGAAGCACAATCTGAGCTGGTTACTGCGACTCATCTCTCCGACGCAGCACCCACGCTCAAGGCTCGCGCCTTCCGAGCTCTCGCCAAGCTCGACCAGCTCGCGTCCAATCCCACAGCCGCATCGACGGATCTGCTGGCCGCTCTCAACCTCACCAGCGAAACACCAGAAGACATTCTGCTCGCCGCCGAAATTGCGGAGTCTGCTGCCGATCTGGCTGCCGCCGAGCGAGCCTATCGCCGTTACCTGGCGCTCGCCCCGCAGGACTCCGAAGCCACAGCGGCGCTAGCTCACATTCTTCTTGTGCAACATCACCCCGCAGAAGCCTCATCGCTTCACGAACCTGCTCTGGCTGCGCATCCGGGCGATCCAACGCTTACCGCGGTGCTCGCCCGCGCCGACCTCGGGACTGCTGATTCCGCCAAGATCGCCGAGGCCACGACACTGCTGGAGTCTCTGCACACCATGCACCCGGATGACGGCAACGTCACGCGTCTTCTAGCGCGTGTCTATATGGAGACTGGCCACGCCGACCAAGCCGAGCCGCTCTACGCCGCGCTCAGAGCGGCCCAGACTCAGACTCACCCTGAGATCAAGCCCGATCCCGCACTTCTGGCCGACAACGCTGAGGCGCTGCTTCGCCTGCATCGTCCCTCCGCCGCTGAAGTGCTGCTCAAGCAAGCATCAGCCGATCCCGCAGCCTTTTCCACGCCAGCATCCTATGCCGACGCGCTCACCCACCTCGCTTTTGCAGCCAGCGAGGCCGACGACCCCCGCAGCACGTTGCAGGCCCTCGCTCTGCGCGCCAAAGTCGTCTCAGCTACTCCTCCGACGCTTTTTCTAGAGGCAACTGCCAACGACTCACTGCGCCAGACGGCCCGTGCCGTCGAGCTCTACAGCCAGTTCCTCGTTGCTGCTGGTGGCGCACTGCCAGATCAGGAACTACAGGCGCGCCAGCGTCTGGCCGTTCTTGGTGGTAAAAAATAAGCCGCGAATCGGACACGTGGCTGGATTCCCGTCCATTCCCGCCACCAGACGGACTGTTGGGTATCCGCGGTCCGAGCCTTTCGATACGCCATCATCAGCTACGCTATTACCGACTTGGTTGGGTTAGCCGAGTCGATGGCGAAGCATACCGAGTGTGCCTCAAGATGAGTCTACGGCTGGCGGATCTTCTTTGTGTGTGCGGGGCGGTTGGAGCCGAAGTGAAGGCTGGGGCCGACGGAGTAGCGATAGGTCCAGCGACCGTCGGCGAGGATGTCGTTGAAGGGGTGGTTGTAGACAGCGTCAAACTGCGCGCGGAGGCCGATGTGCTTGCTGACTGCGATCTCGGCTCCGCCACCGACACCGTAGAAGCCGGTCCAGTCGAGCTTGAATCCGGCGGGCGCAAGAGTGGCTACGACTCCTGATTCAAAAGGGTCAGACGGATTTGCGTACGGTACGGCGCGTTCGCGCAGCGCTCCCAGCGATGGACGTATGAATAGAGTGATCTTCGTGTAGTGCCGGTCGACCAGTTGCGGCCCGAAGGCGAAGGTCTGGGTGGCAGCATTTGTCGGCACGGCGAGTTGGTAGCCTGCGGGTAGCGCTTTTAGTGTCTCCAATCCAGCGATTTCGTTAGCTATCGTGGTTTGTAGTGCTGTTGGCAGGAGTTTTGGTGTCAATATCTGCGAGCCGGTTCCTTCGCTGTAGTCCGCGCCGATCGAGTACCAGCGGCGCGGGTTCATCCCCGCTTGCAGGTGGAAGCCATGCTCGTTGAGGCCGAGCATTGGGCTGTTGATGTCGGTGAATCCTGCGTAGACATCAAAGCGTCCGACGTAGGACTGCTGTGACGGATTGGCCTGTTGAGCGTGAGCGATGAGATGACGGCGTGCAACGCGATGAGCAGGGCTAGAACAGCACCTGCAAGCAGGCGAAGGGATCGTTTCTGCAAAGGTCAGTCCTCCGAATCGTTGGGTGCGAGGCCGTTCCTTGCCGCTAGTTCTACAAGGATCTCGCCGTCAAAACGATGAGCGCTTAAATTACCCGAATCCGGCAACCATTGTCACGCTGCATTAATACTGCAGAGGCGCGAGGACTTCGACTGCCGGTTACCTCTCCATCTAATCGGCTGATCGGGCGATTAGGTGAGAGCACCGGAGTTTTCGACGGCTTTTCCTCAGATGTGTGCATCCTGCGCGGCACTAGACTAAGTATATGGCTGCTGAATTTACCCATCTACATCTGCATACGGATTACTCTCTGCTGGACGGTGCCTGCGACATCGACAAGTTGGCCAAGCACGTCAAATCGCTGGGCCAGACCTCGGTCGCCATGACCGACCACGGCAACATCTTCGGAGCAGTGTATTTTTTCAACGCGGCCAAGGCGCAGGGGATTCATCCCATCCTGGGCTGTGAACTATACATCTGCAAGGAAGAGGACCATCGCGCCAAACCCAATCCCGATCTGAAGTACAACCACCTGCTGGTATTGGCGGAAAATCAGGAGGGCTATCGTAATCTAGTGCGGCTGACCAGCGAGGCGGCGGTACACGGCTTCTATCGCAAGCCACGCGTCTCGAAGGCTTTCCTGGCCAAGCACACCGAAGGGCTGATCGGCTTCTCCGGGTGCCTAGCTGGCGAAGTGGCGCAGCACATCATGGAGGGCCACTACGATCAGGCCAAGGCATCGGCGGGGCAGTATCAGGAGATATTCGGCAAGGGCAATTTTTTTCTGGAGATTCAGGATCATCAGCTCGGCCCAGACAAGGCCGTATGCGATGGCCTCGTACAGATGGAGAAGGACCTCGACATTCCGCTGATCGCGACCAACGACTCGCACTATATTGGCAACGACGACAGTCGCGCACACGAGATTTTGCTCTGCGTGCAGACCGGCGGATCAATGAACGATCCCAAGCGATTCAAGTTCGACACGGAGGAGTTTTACATCAAGAGCGCGGACGAGATGGCGCGAATCTTTGCCCATGTGCCGCACGCCGTCAGCGGAACCATGCAGTTTCCCGAGCGTTGCCACCTGAAGCTGAGTAAGGTGGACGATCCCTTCCCTGCCTTCCCGGTGCCGGATGGAGAGACGTTGGACAGCTACTTCGAGCGCGTCTGTCGCGAGGGGTTGGAGAAGCGACTCTCCACCACAGTCGCGCATCTCCGCTCCAAGGGCCTGTTGAAGAAGAGCATCGACGACTACTACGCGCGATTGAATCGCGAGATCGACTGCATCAAGAGCATGAAGTTTCCCGGTTACTTCATGATTGTCTGGGATTTCATCCGCTACGCTCGCGAGCAGTCGATACCAGTCGGGCCGGGGCGCGGTTCGGCCGCCGGATCGCTGGTTGCCTACTGCATGGAGATCACCGATATCGATCCTTTGCAAAACGAGCTGCTCTTCGAGCGATTTCTCAATCCCGAACGCATCTCCATGCCCGATATCGACATTGACTTCTGCATGAACCGGCGCGGCGAGGTCATTGAGTATGTCAAGCGTAAGTACGGCGAGGATCAGGTTTCGCAGATCATTACGTTCAACACTATGGCCGCCAAGGCCGCGATCAAGGACGTAGGCCGCGCCACCGACATGCCCTACGGCGAAGTAGACCGCATCGCCAAGCTGATTCCGCCAACCATTGGCATCACCATTGAGCAGGCGCTGAAGGACTCGCCACAACTGGCCACAGCGTATGAAGATCCCAAGATTCGCGAACTGATCGATACCGCCATGCGATTGGAAGGACTGGTGCGCGGAGCAGGGATTCATGCAGCCGGCGTGGTGATTGCGCCCAAACCGTTGACCGAGCTGGTCCCCGTCACACTGACCAAGGACAGTGCTCTAGTCACGGCATACGACATGAAGTCGGTGGAGAAGATGGGCCTGCTGAAGATGGACTTTCTCGGCCTGACGACGCTGACCGTCATCGATGACGCGCTGAAGTTGATCAAGTCCACGCAGGGCGCTGAGATCGATCTCGCCACCATCGCGCTGGACGACGAGAAGACCTACGAGCAGGTCTATCATCGCGCGCTCACATCGGGCGTCTTCCAGTTCGAATCCAGCGGCATGCGAGACGTCCTGCGCCGCTACCGGCCCATCTCCATCGAAGACCTCACCGCGCTCAATGCTCTCTATCGCCCGGGTCCGATTCAGGGCGGAATGATCGACGATTTCATCGAGCGAAAGTGGGGGCGCAGGCCGGTTGAGTATCTGCTGCCAGTGCTGGAGCCACTGCTGAAGGAGACGCTGGGCGTCATCGTATACCAAGAGCAAGTCATGCAGATCTCGAACGTCGTCGCGGGCTACTCACTGGGTGACGCCGACCTGCTGCGTCGCGCGATGGGGAAGAAGGATGTCGTAGAGATGGCTCGCCAGCGCGAGCAGTTCATGGCCGGAGCCGCCGCAAATAATCATCCGAAAGATATAGCTGGGACAATCTTCGACCTGATGGCGCAGTTCGCCGGATACGGCTTCAACAAGTCGCACTCGGCGGCCTACGCGCTGCTCGCTTATCACACCGCGTGGCTCAAGACGCACTACCCGGTGGAGTTCATGGCCGCGCTACTGACGAGCGAAACTTCAAAACCGGAGAACGTCGTCAAGTACATCTCCGAGTGCCGCGAAATGAACATTCCGGTCGTTCCGCCCAGTGTGCTGCGCTCGAACGCGAGCTTCACCCCGGTGCGAACCGCAGATGGCATCGAGGCCATCGGCTTTGGCCTCGCCGCAATCAAGAACGTTGGACACAACGCGATTGAATCGATCATTGCCGCGCGCGAGGCTCTGCACGCCGAGGGCAAGCAGGGCTTCGCTAGTCTATGGGAGTTCTGCGAAAAGGTTGACCTGCGCCTACTCAATAAACGCGTTCTGGAGTCGCTCATCAAGGCCGGCGCAATGGATTCGTTCGGCCCGCGCGGACAGGTCTTCGCCGCGCTGGACAAGGCCATAGAGCGCGCACAGAAGTCGCAGAAGGACGCTGCCGCCGGACAGAGCGGCCTCTTCGCAAATATCTTCGATGCCGATCTTCCCGCGCAGAGCAAGGAGAACGAAGCCCTTCCGCCTGCGCCAGACTGGGACGAGCACACGCTTTTGCAAAACGAGAAGGAGGTGCTGGGCTTCTTCGTCAGCGGCCATCCGCTGGACAAGTACCGCGAGAAGCTGCGCAACCTGAAGGTCGTTGATACGGCCACTGCCATCGAGATGAAGCCAGAGCCGCAGAACTTCCGCCGCGGGCAGAACGAACAGCAGAACGAGATTCAGATTGCCGGCGTTATTACCGGGCTGAAAGTTGCAAAGTCCAAGCGCTCCGGCGAGATGTATGCGCAGGCCGTGCTGGAAGACACGGTGGGAAAGATCGAGCTGATTGCCTTCTCCGCCGCCTATCAGAAGCTCCAGGAGAAGTTGAAGATCGACGTGCCGGTAATCGTGCGCGGCGTTCTGCGTGGGGAAGAAGACTCCGCGCCGAAGCTCGCCATCTCTGGCATCCAGGCGCTGGAAGATGTGGTGTTGAAGCTACCGGAGGCGCTACGGATTAAGATTCCGCTGCGTCATCCTGATGCCGAGCTAATTCCGAAGCTCCACGCCATTCTGGTCAGCACACCGGGCAAGGCCAAGCTGCTGCTCGATCTGGAAGAGCCGGGCGAGTTCTGCGCCGTGCTGGAGCCGCGCGAGCTGGGCGTTACCGCTGACCGGCTGTTTATCGACCGCGTCGAAGAGCTAGTCGGCCACGGTGCCATCCGCGTCATCAACTAGCGCGGCTACCACATGCCGAGTTGATCGCTCTTCTTGTTCCCCGGCGGGGGAAGCATGTGGATGTACGCTGGGGCGTTGCGGTCTACCGTAAGGACGCCGTCCTTCTCGTGTAGCTCGGTGACGTGCAGGAACGAGCGTCGCGCCCAGCCCGCGTCGTGGTCCTTGGCGTCTTCGCCGCCCTGCTGCGTGAAGTAGAAGAGCCACGCGCGCCCGCTGCCATCGACGACCACGTCGGGGTGGTTGCCCATCGCGCGGTCGGTGGGCTGGGTGCCGGGATCGTGCAGCAGGTTGTCGGGCTGACGCGTCCACGTCGTGAGGTCGCTGGAGCGGAAGACGCCGAGGCCGGACCAGGCGTCCTCGATGAGCCAGTAGGAGCCGCGCCACTGGAAGACGACTGGCCCTTCGCCGCGCGTCTTGATGGCGACGCCCGAAGCCTTCCAATGCACCAGATCGGGCGAATCGCTGGAGTAGATCTTCGAGGTGTCGCGCTCGTTCTTGTACCAGAGTCGCCAGTTGCCGTCGGGTAGGCGGAAGACGCAGGCGTCGATGGTGCGGTCGCTGGCCAGCGGAAGCTTGTCGGCAAACTTCCAGTGCAGCAGGTCCTTGCTTGTCAGATGCTCAATGTATCGCTCGTGACCCCAGTCGGCGAAGCTGCCGGGAACGACGGTGAGGAACATGTGGTATGTCCCGGCAACGTCGATAACCTCCGGAGCCCATAGCGTGTAGTCGGGCTTGTCGAGCGGGATGTCGGCCTCGCTGACGTACTTCCAGTGCGCACCGCCGTCGGTGGATTCGGCGATGCCGATGTGCGTCTTATGAACCCAGGTCACACCGCCCGCCTCCGTGCTGTCGGCGCGGCGATTGGTGTAGAGCATCCACCAAGTCTTGCGCGCACGATTCCAGACGACGACGGGATCGGCTGCGCCATCGTGGATGGGATCGCGGAAGAGGGGAACGGAGGCCTTAGTACTGGGGTCCAATAATGGCTGAGCGTCGGCGACTGTTTCGTGGCCCCCTCCGCCAGCGGCGTTCTGCGCGAGGACCGATGTTGCGCTGAAGAGAGCGAGCGCTGCGAGGAGGCAGGCAAGTGTTCTTCGTACACCTGTAATGCGACGCGGCAAATCATTCATCAAACGTCCAGACCGTTCTCGTACAAGCTGCTCCATCGACGCCTCCACAAAGCCCAATCCAGTTTATAGGAGTTGCCCAACGCCGTGCGCAACGCCACATCTCACGCTCGAGATAGGCGTTCGAGGATAGTGTCCTGAGTCATTAATCATTGAACTATATGTGGGCATTCAGCCCTCAGATTTTTGTACGGAACTCAACCCTAGGCCTCGGCCTAAGTTGGTATAGGACGGGCCTTTGGCCCTTGGATTTGCGCCGCGAATTAATGACTCAGGCGGCTAGACGGCAACTATGTGTCCTGTCGTCTCTGGATACGTATCCAGCATGCGCGAGTACTCGGCGATCTTCACCCAATACATAATCCAGAGAACAAGATTCGCAATGCAGGCAAGGATGCCAAGAAAAGGGATGAAGCCGCAGCACGCACAGATGCACATTGCCAGACCGATCGATTGGCCCGGAGTGGGGTCGGCAACCGGCATACCCCTTCTGACAAACTCGTTGTGCAGAGACTTCGACAGACCGAAGACGATAAAGAAGTTAAAGATCAGGTTCACCAACGGAATGAGAAAGAGCCAAACCATGCCGGGTTCAAGCGTCCGCGAACTCGGCGCGCACTTGTTCAATGTCTTTTGCAGAGTCGGGATGTAGAAGATTGCCGCTATAAGGAAGGGCAAGCAAATGACGAGGAAGATCACAAAAAGAACAATAATATGCGCTGGCTGAAGTAGATCACCCATCTCTGAACTCTCCAAAATGTGGAATTATTACTGCGCGCAATTCTAGCCCCCAGCTTTCAAGAAACGCAAGCTGTTCGTTCAAATAAATCAGGCTTTTGCGCCTTTGTGGTGTAGCCGGCGTGCGGGATTAGTGGTACACAGCGGGGACTCTCACCCCCTGACAAATCTGCTACACATCGCATAAAACAAATGCGTGATGGATGTGAGTACCCTGCCCTCTGTTGCATCCAAGTGAGTGGAGGTCTCAACCATGCGAACCACATTTTTTATCCCATCCATCGCGCTGCTCAGTTTAGCCTTCGCCATATGTGGCCAAAGTATCTTTGGGCAGAATACCCAGCCGCAGCCCGCAACACCCCAACCATCTGCCCAATCCCAGCAAAGCAGCCCCGCTGGCGACGTAGGCAGCGGCGTAGGCGACGCAGGCAAAGGAGCTGCCAAGGGCACTGGAGCCGCAGCCAAGGGCGTCGGAAAAGGTGCGGGCGATCTCGTCACCCTCCACCCCCTTGACGCTGCTGGCAATGTTGGAAAAGGTGCAGTCGTCGCCGGCAAGGACGTCGGCGACGGTGCCGCCAAGGGAACTGGAGAGATCGCCAAGGGAACAGGTCGGGGTGTTGGCAAAATATTCCACCATGGCCATAAGACGCAGACGGCACCGGCTCCGTCCGAACCAGAAAACTAAGGCATTTCGGCAAGGTGTTGACCGTTGTGGCGTACACAACAGTAGATTGCTTCGCTGCGCTAAGTAATGACAAGCAATAAGTTACACCGTTTGCTTTGGTGCGTAGAGTCAAATGGAAAGGTGCCATCACTTAAGTCAGGTTTCTTCCTGTCCCTCTTCCGGGATCTAAAGACACCGGTTCCCTCCTGGTTGAAGGAGTGGCTCGATCAACGGTAAAGGCCGCCAGCTAAGGCGGCCGTTACCGTTGATGCTGTTGTCTGAGGCTTTGCGCGAAGTGCGTCTGCTCCAAGTGATGGTTAGTCGCGGGTAACAGGCACTTCAGCTTGGGCGACGGTACTTGCGGGTTTGATCTCGTTGAGGGAGATGAAGCCGGGCTGTTCCTGTTCGCCAAGGATCTCCTTGCGATAGAGTTTGGCCATCATTGCGTTTTCGGCGTCCTGCTTCAGCCTGGCGTCGCGGGCGCGAATCTTCTCCTCGCGAGCGTTCTTGGCAATGCCCAGTTTGTCCAGCGTGTCGTTGGCTGCAGCGTTGACGTCGGCTTCGTTCAGCGTCAATTCGTACTTATCCTGATGGTCAATGGCGACCTTCTTGCCGCCAGCGAAGATCTCGTGACGCCCGTGCTCCTCGTACCACTTGGTGAGGGTGGAGGTCATGTGCATCTTCTCGATGATGTTGCGCC
>CAZPZL010000050.1:0-11483 GCA_964590925.1 uncultured Granulicella sp. | reverse complement strand
GATGACCGCCACCCGCATGGCCTTGCCCGAGGCAGGCATCGCCACGGTGCTCATCCGAGCTACGACCAAGCCCGGCGCAATTACGATACGAGCCAGCGGCTTTGGGCTAAAGTCAGCCGAAACGGAGATAAAATCCATTCCTGCGAGAACGCTTGTTTGGCCACAGTGAGGTAATGCCGATCTCTAATCTGTTGCCCGCCAACTGAATTGCCTCCGCAACACGTTGTTCTTTGGGGGCTTGGACACTTGTCGGCTTTTTTCGACCTAACCAAGATCCTGTGCCTCATTCATCGCTCTTGTTTTATGCAATGAGTGAGGCTATCGCCGATTCTACCTGCACTACTTTTTCCTTCATCGATCACATCAGGGAATGCAAGGTCTTGCATTTGCATTTGTACGTCCGCCGAATAGTGATACCATCCAACTCAATTTTGAAGCAAATCATTGCCCGCATTCACATTCCTCCCGCTGCGGATTCGCAAGGTCGAAGAAGATCAGTGTGTGGGCCAGTCTTTAAACCGGAAAACCGGGAAATCCGCATATATCCATCTTGTAAATTATAGATACACAATGCCATGCCAGAAGGAGAAGACCGCTGAGAAACCTCGTCGCAGTCCAATTATGTTGCCCACGGAATACACCTACCAAGTACAATAAACAAACCTAATGCCAGATCTGTCACAAAATTCGCCTGAACGCTTTTCCTCGCCATTGGTTGGCCCGCTCGACGATCCGATGTCTGACGATTCGGCGGACGATCTCTCCTGCGCGGAAGGCATTTCGGACGATCCATCCGGCGAAGAAACTGCGATGGATTATTCGAACTTCGCGCAACCTATCGGCGAAGATGGGGTTATTGGAGATAGGGCTATTGAAGATATGGCAACTCTGGCAGTCAATCCCGGGCTGGGCGGAGGTACTCTTCCGCGAGGTGGAACGTCTCCAAATTCGCGAGTGCGAACGCTACCGCGCGCGGGAACGATTCCAATCTCCAGTGAGCCCTCTTCTAGCGTGACTCAAGGTTCGGCTATTGTTGCTCAAGGTTCGGCGCACTTTTCCGAGATCGACGACGCTGCGATTATGTTGGAGCTGCGTGCTGGCAATATGTCGGGCTTCGATTTTTTGTTGCAAAAGTACCGTAAGCAGATCGTTAATTTTATGTACCGCATGGTACACAATCAGGCGATCGCAGAGGAGCTTGCGCAGGAGGTGTTTCTGCGTGTCTATCGCTCGCGGGAGACCTACCGCGCAGAAGCCCGATTCAGCACTTGGCTCTACCGCATCGCCACCAATTTAGGGGTCAACTACGCTCGTGACACTCGCAATGAGCGCGCTGCCTCGACCGTCTATCTTGACGAGGCTGATCCCGATACAGGAACAACGCCCGATGTTGCCGACTCGACAGTTGGAGCCGAGACCGAACTGCTGCGCCAAGAGCGATCAAATGCCATTCGACAGCACGTCTTGGCTCTGCCGGTACGACAGCGTATGGCCGTGCTGATGCACAAGTACGAAGGGATGGACTATCGACAGATCGGCGATGTGTTGAAGCTCAGCGAGTCGGGCACAAAATCACTGCTCTTTCGCGCCTACCAGACGTTGCGCGAAAAACTTCAGGAGTTTATGTGACGCGGATCAAACGTAGGATGGGATGCCAGTGGATAGTTGAGCGGGAAGAACGTTGAGCTGTGAGAAGTTGATAAGAAGTCTGATGGAAGACAAGACGGATGGCAGCAATGATTGAAGCAACTTGCACGACGCGCAGGACTGATACAGGACGCGTCGGCAAGGGAAGGGAAGGTTCCCGATGAACTGTAAATCATGCCAGAAGGTGTTTGCGGATCTATTGTTTACTGCCGATGAGCCTGCTAATGAGGCTGCGCGAGCGCATATTGCGGAGTGCGCCGACTGCGCTCGGGAACTGGCCTCCTACGAGGCTACTTTCTCTCTGCTCGACCTATGGGATGCTCCCGATGTCTCACCGTACTTCGACCAGAAGCTGGCGGTTCGCCTGCGTGAGGCTCAGTCTGCTCCTGCCGTAGGCTGGTTTGAACGGCTCAGGACGCGCCTACAGTTGAATACCGGACGCCAGTTGCGTCCTGCTCTGGTCACGGCTATGGTTCTGGTTCTGGTTGTCGGAGGCGGTAGCTTCAGTCTCACCAACTTCCTGCGTCCGCAGCCGGTCGAGACCTCGGCCACGGTCAACGACCTTCAGCGTCTGGACAAGAACGAGCAGGCGCTGCAACAGATGGACCAGTTGCTTCAGGAGGATGCTCCCGTCGCCGACACCGATGCCACGCCGCCACAGAGCTAGGCTTTGAAATCGAAAGAGTAGCTTCAAAATCGGAAGGAATATCAGAAGCAAATATAGAAGCCTAAAATAATTATGTTCAATTGTCGATAATCAAAGTAGACTTCTCCTAATCAATAATCTCTCTCGGAGAAGCCTGAACGTGAAGCGAGACTTTGCGTAAGGGAATGTGGAGTTCATACTGCTTTGTAGTTGCACAGGACGAGCGGTACCCATTATGAGGTTGCATCGCCCAATTCGGCTCTATGTCGGCGCGACATTCGCTTTGCTGGTCGTGGTGCCAGCGTTCGCACGTGGCGGACCACTGGGGCAACCTCCTGCTTCGCATACTACAGCTCCTCGATCCAACACTCCCACGCCGCATGGACCCGTGCCTGACGTCGCTACGCATAACGATTTTGCCGTCAAACCCCAGCAGAATCTGCCCAGCTTCCGGCCAGCTCCGAATGGCTCTCCCCGTACCGACCAGAATCAGGTGCATCTGGCTCAGTGGATGGAACATCACAGCAATCTCTCGCTCTCCGAACAGCAGCGCGCCCTCCAGAATGAGCCTGGATTTCGCGAGCTTCCCCAGCAGGTTCAGCAGTTCGAACTCAACGAGCTGGCCCACCTCAACAACATGGACCCACGCCAGCGTGCCCGCATACTGGAGCACAACGAAGCCCTGGAGCCGCTGACTGCGGCTCAACAGAGGCAGTGGAGGGTTGCCGTGCAAGACTTGAGTTTGATCCCCCCGCCGCGTCGGCACGTCCTACTGCACGCCATCATGGATCTACGTGAGTTGCCCACTGATCAGCGTCAGCAGATTCTGAACTCTGCGTCCTTTTCCGCGCAGTTCTCCGATGGCGAGCGCAAGATCATTGGCACCATTCTCACGGCGGAGCCATACTCTCCGCATCCGGCCCCCTGAGACGACATTATTACTGAAACAACTGCCGGTGAAACCATCCTATCCTGGGCCGAGAATACGCAACAGGAAGAAGAGAACCACCCCCGCGAAGAAGACCAGAGCCATGCGAATGCCGGGTTCTCGGTTAACCTCCGGGACCAGATCCGTGGCGGCGACGTAGATGGTTACGCCCGCTGAGAGTGGCAGTCCGGCGCGAACCCAGCTTGGCTGCAGGTTGATGACCAGCACGCCCAGCAGGGTCATTGCGCCGAGAAAGAGCGCGGAGTTGAGCGCTGCGCGACGCCCCTGTCCCCCGGCTAACATCACGCTGGCGACGGTGAATCCCTCAGGTACCTTGTGCAGAAAGATGGCGATGAACAGAACCCATCCCAGCCAGGTGGAGACGACAAAGCCGGAGCCTATGGCGACGCCATCGAAGAACGTGTGCGTGGCCAGTCCAAGCAGCACCGAGTAGCTGCTGCGGGCCGAGAGAAACTCGTGCGCGTGCGTCTCTTCGCCGAAGTGGAAGTGCGGCACCAGAGTATGCTCCAGCAGATGCACCGTGCAGTATCCGACCAGGATCAGAGCTGCCGTCCAGCGCGCGTTGGAGTTAATGGCGAAGGCCTCCGGCAACATCTCCAAGAGCGCGGCCGAGAGCATGAATCCCGCGCCCAGTGCAACAAAATATCGCAGCGCGCGCGCCGACGGCGAGCGGCGAACCAGCAGAAAACCGCCCAGATAATCGGCCAGTCCAGCGAAGAGACCCAGCCCCAGAGCCAGCCAGAAGCGTGTATTGGTAAGCGTGAACAAGCTCACGCTCGGCATTGCCATCGAGAAGATTTTCATGACTCATTCATTTTACCCGCGCGCAGGCGCAAGCATTGCCACGCACGAATCTGCGCCCAGTCCTGCGATGCTCTATTCCGGTAGAGGACGTACGTTCGCACAGAACATACGCGTTTAGAGCGGCTACAGTGTAACTGTTATCATCTTTAGATATGAGGAGTGGTTTTTAGGAAAAACCACGCGAACGGTCTCTGCCACTGTAAACACATATGTTGAAACCGCTTAGTCGGCCAAATCCCCGCGTCCGACGCACGAAGGAAACTGTAAAACATGCCATTGAACTGCGGAATCGTTGGCTTGCCCAACGTAGGAAAAAGCACCATCTTCAACGCGCTCACCTCGGCCAAGGCGCAGGCCGCCAACTACCCGTTCTGCACCATCGACCCGAACACCGGCGTCGTTACGGTGCCTGACCCGCGGCTGGACAAGATCTCCAAGCTCATCGTGCCCAAGTCGCTGGTGCCCACAACGATGGAGTTCATTGACATTGCTGGCCTGGTCGAAGGCGCGAGCAAGGGCGAAGGGTTGGGCAATCAGTTCCTCGGCCACATCCGCTCGACCGACGCGATACTGCACGTCGTTCGCTGCTTTGCCGATCCCGAGGTGGTCCATGTCTCTGGCGGCGTCAATCCGCTGCACGACATCGACATCATCAACACAGAGCTACTGCTAGCCGATCTCGACAGCGTGGACAAGCGCTACACCAAGGTCGAGAAACTGTGCAAGCCAGCCAACGTCGAGCACAAGATCAGAGCAGAGTTCTCCGCTCTGACCAAGCTGAAGGCCGCACTGGACGCAGGTAAGCCCGCGCGCACGGTCGAACTCACCGACGAAGAGCTGCCGTTCACGCGCGACCTGCATCTGATCACCGCCAAGCCCTTACTCTACGTCGCCAATGTGGACGAGGACGGCCTCGCGGGCCACAACCCGTGGGTCGATGCGGTAGAGAAGCGCGCGGCTGAGGAGAACTCGCAGGTGGTGCGCATCTGTGGCGCGATGGAGGCGGAGATAGCGCAACTGGACGCCGCCGAACGCAACGAGTTTCTCAGGGAGATGGGACTTGAAGAGCCAGGCCTCGACCGCCTTATCCACTCGGCCTACCGACTGCTGGGGCTGATTACCTACTTCACGGCAGGCGTACAGGAGGTGCGTGCGTGGACAATTGTGCGCGGCACCAAGTGTCCTGGCGCGGCTGGTGTCATTCACACCGACTTTGAGAAAGGATTCATCAAGGCTGATTGCTATCACTGCGACGACCTGTTCGCCTACGGCAGCGAACAGGCAGTCAAAGAGAAGGGTCTGCTCAAATCTGAGGGCAAGGAATATGTCGTCAAGGACGGCGACATTCTCTTCTTCAAGTTCAACGTTTAGCGCACGTCGTCAAACTTGCGTAGAGTGATGGCAAATAGCACGAGGGCCAGCAGTGTGATGGCGTCGCCGGCGATCTCGCTGGGCAGATGAGAGTAGTGGATTTCGATAGTGGAGAGACCGACGGGGAGGGCCAGTGCGACCAGGCCATCGTCGCGCTGAGGCGAGTGAGGGGCAAGCGAGCCGTTCAGCGTGATATGCCATGCGGGATAATTGCGCAGATTGAGGATCAGAAACCCGGAGCGCGCGAGGGTAAGGGTAAGGTGAGTAGGCGCGGGGCCGGGATGGGCAGAGGTGGGTGCGGCCGCGACAGGCGAGTCGGCCAGCCAGTAGGGCGGCAGAGTCGGCGGTACAACGGCAATGGGCGGTGGTGGTGCAAGGGCGTCGTTGTCGGCCGCAACGGGGGTGTACTCGTCGGTAGGATCGCTGCCTAATCCGGAGTGAAAGAGCACAAGACGCGCGGACACGGTGTCCTCCGGGTTGCAAGGCTGGCGGAAGTGATGGTATGCCGGAAGAATCAGCGTGGCGACCAGAATCAGTGACGCGACGGGTACTAGTGACGCGACCATCTGATCATGTAAGCACTGAGAAGCCGGATTCCTCTCTCTTACCCGAGCGATGGATTGAACAACCAACTCCATCGCTCTAGCGGTCGCGATGGCAAAAACAGGGGCGAGGATAGCCAGCAGACGCCAAGGGAATTGCAGGTATAGCACCTGCGGCGCGTGACGCCAGAGGGGGAGACTGAGTGGGGTCAGAAGAAAAGCAATGCCAGCGGTAAGCAGTGTGAGAGATAGAGAGGGAAAGCTGTATTGATCGCTCGACTCTTCGGAATCCACTTTACGCAGTAAATAGGCAGTGGCGAGTGCGAGAGTTGTGGCGGTGATGAGGATGACGGCGATCCAAGAGGCGGTACGTAGGACGGCGTCGTGGAGCAGAGCGTCGGGGTCCGTGCCGGTGTGCGCGAATAGGAAGTTATTGCGCACATTCAGCCCTGCTACCGACGTCGCCATCGTGATCTGAACGAATCGACGCTGGAGTGTCGCAGGCAAGATGTAGAAGGCGGCCATCGCGAGGCCGAGGGTAGTTCCGGCCAGAGTCTTCTGGGCAAATGGAAGTGCGCTATTACGGTATAAATAATTTATAATCCGTATGATAGCGATAAACGCCAGAGCGTAGCTGCCCATGACGGCCGCAGGCGCGTTGATGAGCCAGAGCAGCGCGACAGGAAGAGCGATGCGGGCGATTGTGACGCGCTCGCACAGAATGGATTGCAACAGCAGTGGGATTACGGCGGCGGCCAGCAGCTCGGCGTAGGCCGTGCGCTCGTAGGCGGTGAAGAGCATGTAGGGGTTGGCAAGGTAGAGCGTTGCCGCGATCAGTGCCGCGCTCTGGCTGGCGTACAGGCGAGCGAGACGGTAGAGTGAGATGCCGGAGAGTGTGAGAGCAAGCCATGTGTATAGGATCGGCGCTGCGCTCCAGGCGGCGGCCTCGTTGACACCAGGTAGATGGGTGAGGACGAGGCCAAGCAGCGCCCCAAGCGTCCAAGAGATTGGAGGGTAAAAGACGAAGCGTGGCTCACCTGCGTTGTAGGCCGGGGTGAAGGCCCAGTGCGGGTGCAGATTTCCGTGGGAGAATTGGCGAGCAGCTTCCATCCAACTGAGCAGATGGAAGTCGAAGTCGTGTCCGCAGGAGGGGCCGTAGTGGATAAGCGGCAGAACCGCGATAAGCGCGGCTAGAGGGATAGTTAGAAGTCGGATGCGCGGCTTCATCGCGGCGCAAGGGTCAGGGTGTGGGCGATGGTGGGTTGGACGGCGGCGGTGGTGAAGGGAAGCGTGTAGGTGGTGCCGCGCAGCCAGCTTTGCAGCTGATCCATGTAGAGCGTACTGGCTGGGTTGCCGGACTGGCCAAGGACAATGTTGAGCGTGGTGTGGTCGGGATCGCTGAGGTCGGTGGTGAAGCGTTCGGAGGGGCCGAAGGCGTGGCCGACCTGCTTAATGGTGGTGCCGTCTCCGCTATTTGAAAGTGGGCCGGTGCCGCCAGCCTGCGGAATTCCCAGAAGGCGTGCGATGGGAGCCAGACGACCAAATCCGAAGACGGGGTGGCTGACCTCAAGCGGGTAGGCTGCGCCCTGCTGCCACTGGGCGAGGTCGCGCGGGGCGTGGGCGTTGCGTAAGCCGCGGGCGACGACGCTGGCTAGAAAATCGTTCCATGTGGAGCAGTTTGCGGGAAGCCAGCGCGCGGGTTGATGGGTGATAAGCTCCTCCTCTACGCTGCTCCGTTCGCCCCAAGTGTAGAGTTGCCAGAGGTTGGCGGCGCGGGCGTCGTCTGGGGAGAGGCTTTTGATCTTTGAGAGGTCTGCACCTTGGGCGAGTAACGGAGTCGTCTGAGGAACCAGCTTTGGAATAAGTAACATAGGCCAGAATGCCTCGCGGGTTGCATTGACGATGGCAGGTGCTGCGGCGTTGGAGTCCACGTTGCCGTTCCAGTTGCGCAGGATGTCAGCCGCCTGATGTAGCGTGGAATCATTCTTGTACGGGCCGGTGGTGTGATCGATGGCGTAGGCTAATCGTTCTGCAATGATCTGGTCCAGCTCGGAGTGAATGTCAGTTTGCAGGGCGAGCATTGCCTCGGGCGTGAGCAGATTAGGCGGTAGAACAGGAGTGGGTTCGATCGCAGGAGCCTTGGCTTGAGCTGACTTTGTGAGCTTCGCAGGCGGGACTTCGGGACGGCGAACGGAGCTGGCTTCGAGCAATTTATAGATGCGTTCTGTGCGGTATGGGGCCATCCAGTTCAGGGTAATTGGGAAGCGATAGCCGTCTGGGGTGACGCGGGCGTTGGCTGTGGCGAGGATTCCGTCGGGGGGATCGAAGGATTGGGGAAGCTGGTCGAAGGGGATGACGCCGACCCACTCGTGTGAGAGTGCGTCGGGGGCGGTGACGTCAGTTGGGACTGGCGAGAGGGGAGTGGGATTGTTGATGTCTCCACGAATGGGGATGCGGCCTAGGGCGTGGTATCCGATGTGACCGGCGTCATCGGCGTAGATGAGATTTTGCGCGGGGCCTCCCCAATCTGCGAGGGCGGCTAGCATGGAGGTCCAGTCGGCAGCGGAGTCGACGGCGTAGAAGGGATCGGTGACGTTGGCCGGGTTGTAGATGGTCCAGCACAGGCTGATGCTGCGCCGCTCGCCGGGGAAGATGTTGGTAAGGATGGGTGTGTCTGCGTCGCCGTGGCGGGTGAGGGGGACGTCGAGGACGACGTTGGCCGCGCCGCGCACCTGAATGACCTCGGTGCGGTAGCGGATGGGGCTCCATGTGCCGCTGGGGGTCTGGAACTCGGCGCCGGTGGGTGTTCCGCGGGTATGTTCTATATAGAGATCCTGCACGTCGGCGCCAAGGTTGGTGAAGCCCCAGGCAACATGGTCGTTGTGGCCTGCGATGACAAATGGCGCGCCGGGCAGTGTGACTCCGGCTACGTGGAAGTCGCTCTGGGGTGCGGGGTTGGCGGCGTCAAGGTCAGCCTCGTACCACAGCTCTGGCGCGGTGAGCGAAAGGTGCATGTCGTTGGAGAGCAGCGGCTTGCCTGAGGCTGTGCGGGAGCCGGAGACGGCCCACGCGTTTGAGCCAGCAACGCAGTAATCGCAGGGAATGTGGAATAGGGCGAGGGTTCGCTGGAGGGTTAGCAGGGAAGTAGTGGCTGACTCCCACCCATTTGGCAAAGTACGCGGAATGGATGGGGTAGACGAAGTCTTGCTTTCCACCCATCGCGATGAGGCTACGCTGGATGGGGCGTCCGGCTTGGTGGGTTGGTGGAGGCTGGACTGCGACTCGTCGAGGGGGACGTCTGGGATCTTGGGTTGGGGTGTGGTGAGGTCCGGTATGGGCTGGCCGGGGTAATGATCGCGCCAGGAGCCGGTGGGATAGAGGTCGTCGATGAGATCGGGCGAGAGGTGCGCGGCCAAAGCCTCGCGCGCGAGCTTCTGCGGGAAGCCGGTGGAGAGGTCCTGAAACATTACCAGTTCGACCAGGATGGAGTCACGCGGAGTCCACGCAGCGGGCTTGTAGTTGAGCAGGCGGAACTCGACGGGGAGATGGTCTCGCTGGGCGATGATGGAGGCGTTGACTCCGCGGGCGTAAAGGTCTAGCCAGTGGAGCTGGTCGGGGGGCAGCGCGGCCACGGCTCGGTCGGCTGCAACGCGCAGTTGCAAGGTGCGTTGCAGCCGATCGTGCTCCAGCATGGGGCGTCCTAGGATCGCAGCGAGCTGACCTGCGGCGTGACGACGCAGAAGGTCCATCTGCCAGAGGCGATCCTGAGCGGTGACGAAGCCCTGTGCGAAGACGAGATCGTCAAGCGACGCGGCGCGGATGTGCGGTACACCATGCGCGTCTCGGGCTACTGTAACCGGCGCGGTGAGTCCGTAGACGGTGAGCGTGCCGTCAAGCTGTGGAAGATTCTGGCGCATGGCCTGCAACGTGCCATGGCGCTCGTAGAGGATGGCAGAGATTACGGCCAGGGCAAAGATCAGCACGAGGACAAGGGCGACAACCAGTAGTTTGCGTCCCTTGCCGTGTCGCTGCTTCTCGTCTTGTCCGCCTGAATCGATGGCTGAAGAATCAACCTGACGAGTGTAGCTGGCGTAGCGCAGGTCTGTATGCGAAGGCTTGGCGGAGGTTGGTTCTGCGGGATTGGGCGTGGTGTCGTCTTTGCTCATGGCTTAGGGAAAGTCTAATCCACTGAGCGGCTGGCGTGGGGCCAACGTCGCAGGATTGTCACGCGTATTGTCAGGCAATGTAAGGATGATTACAGCTGCGGTGAGCACGGCAATGGGCAGGATGTAGAGACTTCCCTCGGGTCCGGTGAGGCCGCCGGAAAGAATCGCGCGGCCCGCAGGATGGGTTGCGAAGAGACGGCCAACCACTATGGTTCCACTGTTGGAGACTCCGAAGAGAAACGATTCGGCCCAATCCCACGCGGCGTGAAAACCGATGGCCCACCAGAGCGAGCCAGTTCGCCAGAGGCTGAGGCAGAAGACGACTGCGATCAGAGCAGCGGCGATGAGTCCAATCGGCGACTCGCCCGGATTGGTGTGGTGAGAGAAGCCGAAGCCAAAGGAGAGAAGTAGCGCCGCAGTCCAGAAGCCGATGGCGTCGGCGTGTGTTGCGTGAAGCAGTCGACTGACACCGCTGATGCCGCGCGCTAGAGTGAACTGAAGGTATCCGCGAAAGAGTGTTTCCTCAAGCAAGCCGACGAGAAGAAATCCGATCAGCCAAATTGCCGCGTAGCGCAGAGCGGCTACAGTGTGGAGCAGGCGCGCATCGAAGATGAGAAAGCCAGTGGCTCGCAGGGTAAAGACAAGCAGCGAAAGCAGCGCCAATCCCCAGGCCAGACCAGCGGCAAAGTTGCGCATACAGCGATGGGTGGCAAATCCGTAGGCTGCAATTGGGCGGCGCTCGATCTTCGCCATAGCGAGAGTGGCGACCGCGACGACGGCGAGCATTCGGCCTTCGACGATGAAGAGGCCGCGCGGGGTAATAAATGCGGCATTGAGTGAGTGCGGGAACAGTAGAGACTGTAGGAGATTTATGCCGAGTGACAACGCAATGCAGAGAAAGAGGAAGAGAAGAATTCCCCAGCCCGCACGCAGGCCGTCTGAGCCAAGCAATATATTGACGGCGGGCATCGGAGCGTCGGGCAGTTCGACCGCGGTGAATGGATCGGGCGAGTCTGAGTTCATCTCATCATTGAGTGTATCTGGTGGAGTAGATGATGCGCTGTGAAATCTGGAGTGCCGGAGGACTACACAGGCTGGGCTACATCCGCTGCCAGTAAATCCATGAGATTCGACTTTCCACGTTCTTTCTCCTGCCCAGTGATATGAAGGTTCCGTGAAAGCAATTTTGCTGCGGACAAGCATTTCGTGGCGTTTGACGCCACCCCCGCGGGGATCTATAATAATCCAATCTGGTGTCGGGAAGGCGGTGCAAGTCCGCCACTACCCCGTAACTGTAATCGCTGAGAACTGGACATGGAGCTTGCTCCGGCCACTGAGGGTTTCCTTGGGAAGGCTGT
>CAZPZL010000049.1:0-11565 GCA_964590925.1 uncultured Granulicella sp. | reverse complement strand
AGCAGGCTGTCTTCGATGATGGCGTTGAACATGCCCATGCAGCCTTCGTCGAAGACGCCGAGGATGGCCTTGTGGCTCTTCAGGTATTTCGCCAGCGAGACGCCGAGAGAGCGCTCCTCTGCGGGCAGGCTGGCCAGGTCGAGCGGATGAACGTGGCTTAGATCGTGGTCGATCTTGCCCTCTTGAATCCACTGACGCAGTCCCTTCTTGAAGAATTCGTCTTCGAAGTCCTTGCTCCAGATGGTACTGAATTCCCTGCCCGCCTTGACGAGACTTCCGTTGAGATTGAGCATTCCGACCAGCCCTGGCCACTGCCCAGACCAGTTGGCGACGGTCAAAATCGGTCCGCGATGGCTCAACAGGCCAGCCAAGACGTGATGACTGTACTGCCAGACCGATTCGACCACAACCAGAGGCGCATCGGGGTCAATGGTGGCAAAGACATCCATGCCCATGCGCTGGCTGTCGATGAATCCGTGCTTCAGGTCTTCGCGGTAGGCGTGGGCGCGACGGACCTTGATGCCTTCGGCGGCGAAGGCCTTGATGACGGCGCCTTCGGCGGCAGCCTGTGCGGGCCAACAGACCTCGTTGGCCGATTGACGCAGGTCACCGCTGGCGATCAGAACGACTTCGCCAACAGCTACTGCAATGGGTGCTTCAATCTGTGGAATGGAATACGGTGACATCTTCTCTCCTTCATACTATGTTTGGGAGCAGGGGATCGAATCCACGGCTCCGAATTCGACGACTAAAACGACGCTGTCTCTAAGGATTTGTAGCGCGACTGCGCATCGGCCCACGCCTCGTCTGTCTGTGGAGTGTAGGTGCTGTATTCGACTGATGCGCCAATAGCCGCTCGCCCGGCAGCAAGATCCGGCAGCACGCCGACGGCCACGGCCTGCAACATCACATTGCCCAGCGCCGATGCCTCGACTGGTCCGGCGACGACGGTGCGATTGCAAGCGTCGGACGTCAACTGACAGAGGAGGCTGTTCTGCGATCCTCCGCCGACGATACGTAGCGTATGAATCTCACGTCCGGTGAGCGATTCGAGCATATCCAGCGTTGCAGCGTAGCTGAGGCTGAGACTCTCGAAGCCGCATCGCGCCAGCTCGCCGCGCGACTCCGGCACGGTCTGGCCGCTGGCTTTGCAGAAGTTGCGGATCGCCGCGGGCATATTCTTTGGAGCCAGAAAAACCTTCGCGTCAGGATAGACCAGCGAGCGGAATGGCTGCGCCGTCTTCGCCTCGGCGATGAGTTCATCCCAGCTACAGCCCTTGCCCTCGATCTCCCACTGGCGCATACACTCCTGCACGATCCATAGGCCGGTGAGGTTGCGCAGGAGAAGCGTTGCGCCGCCCGCGCCGCCTTCGTTGGTTAAGTTCAACTGTTGCGCGTGCTCGCTGGTGATGGGGGCATCAAGCTCCAACCCCATCAGGCTCCAGGTGCCGCTGCTGATGAATGCGCTCTGCTCATCCAGATTGGGAATCGAGGCCACGGCGCTGGCTGTATCGTGAGACGCTACAGCGATGGTTGGGAAGGGAGTGGCGAATCCGCAGGTCTCCAGCACCTCGCGATAGACGGGCGCGAGCACGGTTGCCGGCTCGACTACGCGGGGTAGGATTCGCTCGTCGATGGAGAGTGCCTGCATCGTCGCGCGATCCCAATCCTTGGCCGCAAGGTTGTACATCTGCGTGGTCGAGGCCTCGGTGTATTCGATTGCTCGCTCGCCGCAGAGAAAGTAGTTGAAGAGGTCGGGAATCATCAGCAGCGTCTGGACCGAGTCGAGCTTGGGATCGCGCGCGCGCACCATCGAGTAGAGCTGAAAGAGGGTGTTGATCGACCAGGTCTGCACCCCGGTGGTCGAGAAGATCCGCCGCTCGCTGATGAGCTTGAATGCCTGCTCTGGTACTCCGTTGGTGCGGGGATCGCGATAGTGCGATGGATTGTCCAGCAGTCGCCCGCGCCGGTCGAGCAGCGCAAAGTCCACGCCCCAGGCGTCGATGCCAATGCCCGCGGGTGACTCGTCGTAGCGCGCGCGAAACTTCGTCAGCCCTACCTGAATCTCCGACCAGATGCGCAGCACATCCCAATAGATGTTGCCGTGCAGGCTGACCGCGCCGTTGGGAAAACGATGTAGATCCTCCAGCCAGAAGTGGCTCCCGTCCCAATGACCAACGACCAAACGACCGCTGGATGCACCCAGATCGACGGCCACGAACTTCATTACATCCGGCATGAGCAGAGTCTCGGGAAGAAAAAATAAACAACGGTTCAGCCAAACAACGACTTGGATCTCCGCATATTTTGCGGCTGTCTGGAAGGCGGCACCGTGATCGAGAGCAAGTATAGCGTGACCGAACGACGACATGCATCTGGGCAGAAAGTGGAACTCACAATTCGCTCAGTTGGCCACTACGCAGCTACTATTGCAACGAGGAGTTACAGTCTCGTTTTCTCGAATCTTCGCCACCTGGAGTTGTTTCTATGTTGCAGACTACGTTTTCCTTTGGCCGCAACGGCCTGACTGTTTCGCTTCCCGATGGGCCGCAATACAGCGTTATCGAGAGCCGCTCACAGGGTCCGCTGTTCGATGCGGAAGCCGCGATTGGCACGGCACTCGACCATCCAATCGGCTGCGCGCCGTTGGTCGAGCTTGCGGCTGACAAGCGTACGGCTGCGATCTCAGTCTGCGACATTACGCGTCCCGCACCCAATCGGCAGACGCTACCGCCGTTGCTGGAGCGGCTACACGCAACCGGAATCCCGGTGGAGGGCGTGACAATTCTGATCGCTACCGGACTGCATCGCGGTGCAACGGATGAAGAACTGCAAGCCATCCTCGGCCCGGAGATTGCCGCGCGCTATCGCATCGTCAACCACGACGCACGCGCCTTCGACCAGCATCGCTCGCTGGGCACCACACGGCGCGGCACGCCGGTCAATATTGACCGGAGATTTCTCGACGCCGAGCTACACATTACGCTGGGCTTCATCGAGCAGCACCTGATGCTCGGCTTCTCCGGCGGGCGCAAGCTGATCGTCCCCGGCCTGGCCGCACAGGAGACGATCAAGGTTCTGCACTCGTCGCGCTTTCTGCGCGAGCCGCTGGCGACCGAGGGATCGATCGAGGGCAATCCGTTACACGAGGAGTTTTTGGAGATTGCTGCGATGGCACGCCATGACTTCCTGCTCGACGTCGTGCTCACCAAACAGCGCGCAATCTCCGGCGTCTTTGCCGGTGCGCCGGTGCAGGCTCACGCCGCGGGCGTTGACTTCGTTCGAAAAACATCGCGAGTTGAGCTGCCACAGTTGGCCGATGCGGTGATTACCAGTGCCGCCGGGCATCCGCTGGACCTAACCTTCTATCAGACTGTAAAGGGCATCACGGCCGCGGAGCACATCGTCAAGCCGGGTGGACGAGTACTGATCGTAAGCCGCTGCGAGGAGGGGATCGGCTCGCCGGAGTTTGCCGCGGCACTGCGCAACTATACAGGCCACGAAGCGTTTCTACGCTCAATTGTGGGTGCACCAGTTGAGGTCGATCAGTGGCAGACGGAAAAACTGGCGCTGGCGGGGCTTAGAAACGAGTTGCTCTTCTACGCGCCCGGAGTGGACCCGAATCAACTCGGAGCGCTGGGTCAGCGCTGCTTTGCCAATATAAATCAGGCGGTTTCCGCGTTGCTGGACGGACTGCCCACAGGCGCGCGCGTCGCACTGATCCCCGAAGGCCCTTATGCTTTTGCCCAGGTTGCCGAAGAGTAATAGTATTGCTGGCAAATTGAGGTGAGCACTTTGAAGGTTGAGTCGAGGATGGGCCTGGCTTGCGGTGTTGTGTTCTGCGGCATAGTACTCTGCGGCCTACGGGAGAGCAACGCACAGGTTGCCCCTCCGATTGCTCCACCGGTGGCAATCCTGAAGGCGGACGCATTGCGGAGGTCCTATCGCCCGGGCGACGTGGTGGTCTTGAAGACCACGACGACCAACGTTTCGCATAGTGACATCTGTTTTGAGACGAGTTCTCAGGCGGCATTCGAGGTGCAGTTGTACAACCTACAGGATAGGCCCGGCATTGATCGCGTCCTGCTCGCCATGCCGGAGATAAGGGGCGCAAATGCGTCCAGCGGCATCTGCCCGACGATCAATCCAGGAAGAAGCGAGAAGAGAAATATCGCACTGAATATGCCTGCAAATCTGGCCATCCACGACGGTGTATACAAGATCATGGTCGGTCGGCGAGAGGTGGGAAGCAGTGCGGTAATCTGGGCTAATCCGTTCGCGATCCGAATCGAGCGGAAGAGTTCGACTACAAACCGGAGTTTCCAACTCATCGGGCAACTGACGCACGCGCGAGGGATACTTCATTCTGACTAGTGCAGTTTCTGCGTAGGCGTTTACAGCCGCAAGGATTACTCGCTTGGTTTTTCCTCAAAAAACCACTTCTTTGATCTACACGAGATAACAATTGCGCTGAGACCACTCTAGTGGTGATGCGCGACAATCAGTAGCAGCGCGATGATTGCGACCGGAATTATGACCAGAGTGAAGATAAGAAGGTTGCGATGCGCGGGCGGAGACTCGCGACGCTTCCACTCTGCAGCCTCGGTGCGATTGGCAACGCCGACCTCATCCTGATGTTCCAGATCGTGGGCGAACTCGCGCGCGCTGGCGTAGCGATTCTTCGGCTCGCGCTCGATAGCGCGGTAGATGATCTCCTGAAGTTGCGGCGTGATACTTGGCTCGAGGGTCATCGGCGGCGGCGGATAGTTCAGTAGTCGATCATTCATCACCGCAAAGGGATTCGGTCCGGTGAAGGGAGCCTGGCCCGTGAGCATCTCGTACAGCATGACGCCCATGGAATAAATATCGCTGCGCGCGTCTCCGCGCTTACTGCGAACCTGCTCCGGCGAGATGTAGTCCGGTGTGCCCATGCCCTTGGAGAAGCTGCCGAAGGTCAGTCGCCGCGCACCCGCGCTGCCTGCAATACCGAAGTCGATCAGTTTGATCTCGTCGCGATCATTGACCATAACGTTCTCCGGCTTCAGGTCGCGGTGAACAACGCCGTTGGAGTGGATATAATCCAGCGCGTTGCAGATGCCAATGGCCAGCTTCACGGCACGTTCGATGGTCAGCTTCGGCCCGTCCTGATTCAGGATCTGGCGCAGCAGTCGTCCCTCGACCCATTCCATCACCATATAAACCTGCGTGCGGTCGGGGTTGGGGTAGACCTTCATTACGCCGGGATGGCTCAGCCGCGTGCCGATCTCCGCTTCGCGCATGAACCGCTCGTACAGCGCGGGATCGCATTCAATCTCTGGATGCGGCACCTTGATGGCGACCTGCACACCGGTCTTGGTGTCGATGGCGCGATAGACCGTCGCCATGCCGCTGGTGGCTACGGTATCTTCAATGTGGTACTGATCCAGATCGTCGCCAGCGCGAATGGCCATAGGGAGGGGGGTCTCTCGATATCAGGTTACTGTCTCTGCGAAACTAAAGAAGGCGGTACGGACGTCCGCGGTACAACCCCATTCGTTCGACCGAACGAATGCGTATCACCTGAACGCTTACGTTATCATACCCGCCAGCCGCGTTTGCGGCACCAACCAACGCGGTCACGGTCTGATCGAGCGAGGCCGTAGAGGCGACGATCTGCTGAATCTCGGCGTCGCTCACATAGCCGTGCAGGCCGTCCGAGCAGAGCAGAAGAACGTCCCCCGGCATAATGTTGACTGTGATCGTATCAGCTGCGACAAAGAGTTCTGCGCCCAGACAGCGCGTTAGAATGTGTCGATTGGCAGCGGTGGCGGCCTCGGACTTGGACATCAATCCAAGCCGAACCTGCTCATCCACCATGGTGTGATCGTGGGTCAGCGAGGTCAGGTTTCCGTTGCGAAACATATAGCAACGCGAGTCGCCGACGTGCGAGACAACTGCCGAATCAAAGCGCAGGGCGCAGAGGACAAGCGTGCTCGCCATGTGCGATCCGCTGGGAATAATTGCACCTCCCGGATCGGAGTATCGCGCATCGGTGCGCAGAGGAGCCGCGTGGCCCTCGTCCACAATGGCGTGGTTAGCATCTTGCACCAGCCTCGGCAGAAGCGAGACGTGCATGATGCCTTTGGGAATCTTGCGGAAGCCGGACTGCACGGTCTCAATGGCAAGCCGCGAGGCCACCTCGCCAAGCTCCTGCCCGCCCACTCCATCCGCCAGGGCGAAGAGCCAGCCCTGAGACTGCACCTGCGCGGGAGTGGTTGGAAGAACGTGACCGAGGTAATCCTCGTTATGGTCGCGAGTCAAACCGGCATCGGAGAGTTCGGCAAATTCGAGATCAAGCATAGGAGGTCGGCCAATCTTCTCTGAGTTGGCGTTGCGTGAGGTTAAGGGTGAAGAGATCGCGAGGAAAACATGATACGTCGAGAAATAATGGGCGTCCGACGAAGCAGGCTGCGCTTCGCCGGACGCCAGCACTTAGTCTATGCCGCAGGACGCTTCTCCAGCAGCGTCGTTTTACCGTGCGCCTTGCCAATGCTGACGAAGTGGATTGCTCCGTAGCCAGCCCAGACGAATGCGATGCCCAACGCCAGCAGTGGCTCCATCTTGGTGCCGTATCCCTCAAAGGGTCCGATCAGATAGAAGCCCATGCAGGCCAGATTCGCCGCAATACCGAAGAGTGGGATCAGAGTGTGGCGAATGACACTGTAGTTGGGATGCTTGGCGTAAGCCACCATGCAGGTCACGCAGCTTAGGCAGTAGAGAAGGAATGTGCCGAAGTTGGAGGCCAGTGTGACAGTCAGCAGCGTGTTGGGAAGAGCGGCCATCTTGTCGTGAGTCGTATAACCAAAACTCGACCAGAGGCCCTGCGGGATGGATGCGATTGAGGCGGCCGACGGGGCAGCTCCATCGCCAAAGGCAAACAGTACAGCCACGCAGCCGATGACGGCCGAGATCGTCGCCAGCGTCCAGATCGCGCGGTGCGGAGTAAGGTTGGTCGAGTGAAGGCCGCCGAAGTTGCCGCCAACTTCCTTGTCCTTGCCCATTGCGTAGGTGACGCGAGCACCCGTGTTGATGCAGGACAATGTCGTGCCGATCAGCGCTAGAAAGACCGTAAAGGCCTCGCAGAGCATGAAGGTGCGACCGTGACCCTGACCAAAGAGTGCGTCGCCGACGACCACCATCATGTCGCCGATAGGAGCCGAGGAGGCGCTAGCCGTCGACATGGGATAGCCGCTGTTGAGGAAGTAATTCGCAGCAAAGTACTCAAAGCAGTAGAAGACCGCACCTTGAATCAAGAGCGAGGCGATAACAGCAATTGGGATGTCTCGCTTGGCGTTCTTGGCTTCTCCGCCCATAGCCGTGACCGATTCAAAACCGACCAGAATCAGAATGGCGATGGTGGCCTGAATGAAGACCCAGCTAAAGTGGTGCGGGCTGATGACCGACGCAGCGTTGGGGTGGGACTGGAAGGCGCCGGTCGAATCAGTGTAGTTGTAGTCGATGCGGTAGGGAACGATGTTACCAGCAGCATCCTTCAGGGGTAGCGGAACGCCGCTCGAATCGCGCGTAATCGTGTCTACACCAGCGACCTTGGTCGTCTGGAACTGGTAGGTATAGGCCTCGCCAGAGGTCGAATCAAACTGGAAGGCAACCGATCCGGCCGGGTGATTTGCGCGATATTGCAGTGCGAGAACCGCAAAGACCAGCAGCGCAAAGACCTGAATGCCGTTGATGGCCAGATTGACGCCGGTCGAGCTGTTGACGCCGCGATGAGCGATGTAGGCGATAGCGAAGGAATAGAAGATCGCGCCCGCCATCATGAACAGAATCCCAGGGTTCGAGGCGCTCATGAAGTTGGGATACAACGTCCCGACGATAAAGCCGGTGAAGATACCCATGACTCCAACCATCACGCCCGGATAGATCCAGTAGTAGAGGTGCGAGGCCCAGCCGACGATGAACTTCGACAAACGCGCATACTTCCACGCCTTGTCGTGGTTGAGAAACGACTGCTCGGCAAAGTAGTAAGAGCTGCCCGTGCCCGGGTACAGCTTCGCCATCTCCGCGTAACAAACCGCAGTTGCCAGACAAAGCACCAGCGCGCCGATGACTCCAGCCCACATGGCTGGCCCAGTCACGCCCGTAGCACTCTGCATCGCAAAGGTTAACCAAAGAAATGCACCCGGTGCGATCAACGCCATCGCGTTACTTGTCAGCCCGGTAAGACCTAGCGTTTTCTGCATCTCGCCTGTTGATTGTTCAGCCATGTGCTCTCCTAATAGGTCAGCATCTCCAGCGATGAATTGCCGGGTTGAGGTTGTGGCCGCCGCAGTGTGGCCGGAGCGGCAATTCTAGGTCGTTGGTGCGATTATTTTGAAAAGCAGCTCTGGTGTTGGGTGGAAGAGTTTCCTCTTCGACCCAGACGGGGTGGATTACCAGCAGCGCGGAAACCCGTTCAATTTGTTGGCTATCCGACTTGCCGAGGGTGCGAGAGAATTTCTGTCCCCTCTCGCAATACCTCAGCAAGCCGAATGCCGTTTGCGTTGGATTTGTGCTTCGGCTAAAGAAGGCTATCCGGCCAGCACCTCGACTATGCTATTTTGTGAGGTTATTGCCGAAGATGAAACCGAATTCAAGTGCAACTCGGAATTGGCTGGAGTCCGTTCCCGTCGGGCCAAAGAGTGGAGTCCCCTTCGTGGTGTTGAGCGCATCTACCCACGCAAGATCACTGCGAAGGAACATGCCTCCCTTTTGGTAGGTTGGTGTCACAGTGATGGTAGTGCCTGCGCTGCCCGCTCCAAAGCCGATCAGATTGGCCGATCCATCGGTCGCGCTCCCCGAGTTCGTCAGATACTCCCAGCGCACCGGAAGCGAGAAGCCGCTCTTGAAGGCATAGCTGGCATTGATCGCACCGCCAGTTGCCGACGTGCTCTTGAGTATGCCGTCCTGCTTGATTACCGGCACACTTCCGTACTGGAAGTACGGTGAGACGATCCATGGGCCCTTGGTGTAGGTGTAGATCACCGCGTGCATCTGGCCGTTGTTCTGCGCTGGCGTTGCCGCTGTTTGATAGATCGTCTTGCCTAGGTTTCCATTTCCGTCGTAGACCAAAGTATGGGGACCCTTGGTGAAGGTCAACGAGCCAGAGAGATCGTTATAACGATTGGAGTAGTAACCGTCGTTCCAACTGGCCGATGCGGTAAAGTACTTTCCTAGTGTTTGATTTACCTGAATGCCGCGATTGATGGCATTCTCCTGATTCCAAATGATTCCACGCTCGATGTTGAAGTTCTGGTAGGTAAACGTGGACTCAGCGCCCATCAGCGTCGGCAGAGAGCCAATTTCGAACTGCGTGGTCTTTCCTGCCAGCAACTTCACGAAGGCCACTGGGACCGGTCCGTACAGGTTGTTCGCAGTATTTTGGGCGTTGACAAACGGCACACTCAAAGTAGGTAAGGCATACGCACCCGCCTGAATGAAGTACTGGAATTTTCCGTCTGCCTTTTGAATGAAAATCTGGCCATTGGTCAGAGTGGCTTGCGACTCGTGGTCTGGGGAAACGGAGTTGTTCTGGAACTGCGCGAAACCGGTCAAGATGCCATTGACAGACACCTTGCCCAGCGGGCCAGCATCAAGCGTCGCCGGCGGTAGCCATTGCAGCGGACCGGTTAGAACAAACGTGGAAAGCGGGGCTGGAGCGGCCGCCGGAGCTGCGGCTGGTGCTGGAGTTGCCGCCGGAGCAGGCATGGCTTGTGCATTGGCTACAGCCGTAAAAGTTGCGAGGGTGGCCAATAGAGCAAGGTGGCGCACTAGTCTTGGACAGTTCGTTGGAATATTAATGGCAGACTCTCTTTCATCCGCAATCGAACTTCGATGCAGCGTTCGGTCAGACATCAAACCGCTCGACCTACTTCGAGCATGGCACGTGTCTGAAATAAATTAGGATAACTATTATCTAGAGGATCATTCTGCCTAGCGTCAAGGGCTAAATCCGGCCCTCCCATGACACAACGGCTTCAATTCTCCCCGATCCAGTCCTCCATCTACAGGATGTAACTTCACTGCCCGACATGGATTGCCAGAACAGCGAACGCCCAAACATCAGCGGAACCAGTAACCTGATTCGGTTGATTGCATCCTGAACTCCGCAATTGCCTTGATATATGCAATCATGATGCCAAATTCGCAGACTTGCAAAATATTCATATTCAACGCAATTTCCGTCCCAAACAAGCAAATGCAGCACTACAAACCATAACAATTATGTCAATTATCAGACAAAATTATTGAGCGACATTATATATTGTAATAAAAGTGACAATAATTATCCGCTTCGAGTTCCCCGCTACCCGAATCTTCCCTCAATCTTGCTCGACAGATCTCTCCGGCATACCTCTATACGGTTCGCGGAGTCACTTCACCGCAGGCGGCAGACCTTCCCCGCAGCGTTCCGGTAGGGACAGTCGAAACCGGTCGCCGTTTCGTCCTGTAATATCACCCACGTCACTCCCAGCGGAGCCAACGCAGCCAGCCGCTCGTCATCGGTCGTCTCCGGCGCATTCAATCTCTGCTGCGCCGCCTGCTCCTGCGCCCACTCGGCTGTCAGTTCGGGTGCAATCGAGGCCTCGCCACCGTCCTTCGAGTAGTCGGCCAGCGCGCTGCGTTCGGCTATCGCGCGGAAGCACTGTGCATCCTCGCCGCGCAGGTTGATGTAGTCGGCATCCAACGCGAACAGAGCATCGGTCGGGGTATTCTCGCGCACCCACAGAAAAACCTGAACCCACTGATTTCGTGGAGCCACACCCGGTAGTTCCAGATGGTTCGAGTGGGGAAAGCTGGCGCCCTGGGCGCAAAACATGGTCCCTCCCAGTAGCAGAATTGCCATTGCCCAACGCCAGACACTTTGCTGCAACAAGCGCGAGCCCAACCGCGCTCCCAGCATCAGCACAAGAATCAGGTACACGATCTGAAAGCCGCGCAGAGGCTGCAAGCGTGCGACCAGATGAGTCGCCGCTCCGGCCCGCGCAAAGAGACTCGCAACCAGCCACGCCGTCACACCAATGGCAACCGCCATTCGCGTCAAAGCCTGTCTCGCGTGTTGTTCTGGCGTGGGAGCGAGGCAGGTCGAGGTTGGATTGTGCCTCGTGAACCAAGTAAGGATCACGAGTGGAGCGGCCAGCCCCAACAGTTCGAACCATCTCCACTGGGCGACGAACCAGTAGCCCCGCGTCAAGGCAACGCGCATGTACATGGCGCTCTCCGGGCGGGCGACGGCTTGCAGACAGGCCGCAAGAGCCAGTGCGCACGCAATCAGAGATAGCGTCCCCCACAGCCTCGCACTGCTCCTTGGCAAGCGAGCGCAGATCAGCATCAGCGTAGCAGACAACGCGTAGACCGCCATCAGAGGATGTATCACCGCAGCGAGCAGAAGGCTCGCTGCCCAAAGACATCCACCTCGTCGCCGCGCCGCCTTTGCGCCCTGCTCGTACCAGTCCGGTTCACTCCAATCCAGCGCGCCAACTAACGCCAGCACCATCGCGGGCGTCGAAAAGCTGCGCGCCGTCAGGT
>CAZPZL010000048.1:0-11581 GCA_964590925.1 uncultured Granulicella sp. | reverse complement strand
CACCTGCATCGGTGACGCTGCGGGCGTTGGCGTGGGTGATACCGCCGATGGCGACCAGTGGCTTTGTGGTTAGTGCCCGCGCGCGGCGAACGCCTTCGAGGCCGACAACGGGCGATGCGTCGGGTTTCGTTCCGGTGACGAAGACTGGGCCGATGGCGACGTAGTCTGCGCAGGATTCGTTGGCGATCCGGGCCTGCTCGTCAGTGTGTGTAGAGACGCCGACGATACAATCCGGACCAACGACACGACGTGCGTCGGCGGGAGAGAGGTCGCCTTGGCCGACGTGAACACCGTCAAAACCAGCGAGGACGGCGAGATCTGCGCGGTCGTTGAGGAGGAGCTTGCAGCCGCTGACTGCCATCGCTTCGCGCAGGATCGATGCCGCTCGAAGGATTTCTTGCGGCGCGCCGTTCTTGTCGCGATACTGCACCAGCCCTACGCCTGCCGCGCGAAGTTTGCGGACAAAGACTGCGAGCAAAACGCCACGCGCCGCGAGGACTTCTGCATCGACAATTGCATAGAGGCGAGGGATTATCATTATGCTATAGAAGATAGCAGTTTGAGGGATGCAGCTGGTGGGGTAAGAGAATCTCTGCATAAGTCCTCGTTCTCGTGATGATTAGGACTGTAATGTAGTCTCAAATAGCACAAAATAAATGACATTTTGGCCCCGAAGGGAATACCTGGAGACTTGTTCAGCCCTTTTCTTATGAATGTGGCGGACGGTCCCGGCTGCAAATATATTTTGTGAAGGGCAAACAATTCCGGCGTCTCGTGCGTCTGTAGCGGTAGACATGTCCGCCGGTGAATCCATACTGGCATCGACACGGGGAGAGCAGCGAATGAAAATGACTATGTTTCGTAGATACGCCTTGCGCGCTGGCGCAGTGGCTTTGTGTAGCGTTGCACTGTGCGCGGTGCCAGCGATGGCGCAGGGTGGAAACGGCGGTGGCGGCGGCGGACGCATGATGATGACCAGCGACCAGCGGGTGGCTGCGCTGGACAAGGCCGTGACACTGACCGACGATCAGAAGACCAAGATCAAAGCCATCTATGACGCGGATATGCAGAAGATGATGGCCCTGCGTAACTCCGGTGGCGACCCGCAGGATATGCGTACCAAGATGATGGCGATCCGCACCGACGAGAACACCCAGATCAAGGCGTTGTTGACCGACGATCAGAAGCCGAAGTTTGACGCCTATCTGGCCTCGCTGCCGCAGGGTCGTGGACAGGGCGGCGGTCGTCCTGGCGCCGCTCCTCCCAGTGGAGCAGGCGCGCCTCCTCCTGCTGCTCCTCCGCAGTAATACGGCTGCATTTTGGCGGCAAGGGCCGGAGAGGATTATTGTCCTCTTCGGCCTTTCTGCGTCAGGCGGCCTCCACGCAGCGCGGGCTACAGGTACAATGTTGAGAGTGCCCGTGCCGCGGTCTGTTGCCGCAGCGAGGTGCCCAGTTGCAAAGCAACAAGAAGGGGTCGATCGAAGAATGAAGAAGACGATTTTGTTGGGCGTGCTGATGCTGTCGGCCGCTACGGTATTTGCACAGGAGAGCCGGCAGGATGTGAGCTTCAGCAGTACCGGGCTCTTCGGCCCCACAATCCACGGAGCCAACGGTGTGGTCACAAATTCGACCGGCGCGCTGGGATTGCTAACCAGCTACCGGTTCATGCTGACTCCGCATAGCGCCCTTGAGGCGAACTACAGCTTTATCCAGAACAACCAGAAGTATTGCATCGGGGGCGATTGCGTCCCGGGTGGAACCTATACCTCCGGCGTGGGCAATCCCACAAGTTACCGCATCCACTCGCGAATGCAGGAGATGACCTTCGCGTACGTCTTCGGCATGACCTTCAAACGATACAATCCGTTTGTCGAGGTTGGCGGCGGTGGGCTGATCTTTACCCCGGTGCTGGACAATGAGACCACCTATCTTGGGACCAAGGGGACGAAGGGCATCGCGGGCCTCATGGGAGGCGGCTTGGCGTATGAGTTGAGTCCGAGCTTCGACATTCGCGTCGAGTATCGCGGCCTTCTGACCAAGACGCCAGCATTCGGTTTCAACTCTGGATCACCAGACTTGAACGCCAATCGCTACGAGGTTCTCTCCATGCCGACGCTGGGTGTGGCGTATCACTTCTAGCGCCCGCCTCACGTATCTCGCTTTACAAAAACCTTCGACTTCTTCCCCGTATCTCTCAATCGAGATGCGGGGCTATTGTTTTTGAGAATTTCAGGTAATGGTGTAGACCTACGTGGAGCGTGCAAAAGCAGACTCTTCAGTGGCGCTACGGGATGACAAATAAATTGGCTTATAGCACCTGATACGCTCTAGGATGGAATCCCGCTGAGGGCCAGACCGCGGGAGACGGAGGTGAACTCATCGCCGGTGACGATGCGCGCTGCGTCAGCACTGCGATCGGGGAATCGCTGGGAGAAGATGCGACGCACGGCTGGAACGAAGCTGGTGCCTCCAGTGAGAAAGACGCGGTCGACCGACTCTGGTGCGACGTGGGTGGAGTCGAGAAGGCCGTCGACACAGGTCTCGATGGCGGTAAGGTCAGCGGCGATCCAGCGCTCGAAATCGCTACGGGTTACGTTGGCTTCGATCTCCATGCTTCCATCGTGAAAGCGGAAGCGGGCGGATGTGGCGTGCGAGAGTTCGAGCTTGAGGCGTTCGACGGCTTGGTGGAGCTGGTATCCGAGGTCTTCCTCAATGAGAGTGATAAGCGCGGCGATCTTCTTCGGCTCGTTGGCTCGGGCCTGTGCTCCGCGCAGGATCTCGGCGACATTGCGCGTCTTGAGAAACGAGAGGTAGTGCCAGCGTTCGAGGTTGGCGTAGATCCAGGCGGGAACGGCGGGGATAAGCTTGGGCCCGTTGATGCCGGGGGAGGAGGACTGACGCTCGTAGCTGTCGGCACCGAGGGCAGGGGAGACCAGCTTGCGAATGATGCGCGCGTCGAACGAGTCGCCAGCAAGGCCAAGGCCTGCGTTGCCCAGAAGTCCGAATGTGCCACTGTTTCTCGCTGCGCGCGCCTGCGGACCGACGTGCAGAAGCGAGAAGTCGCTGGTGCCGCCGCCGAAGTCGCCAATCAGGATAAGCTCGTCGCGATCCAGCGTCGCTTCGTAGGAGTGGGCGGCGGCAACCGGCTCCAACTCGAAGGTGACCGAATCGAAGCCAGCCTGGGTGAAGGCGGAGCGTAAGCGAATGAGGGCAAAGGCTTCGGCTTCGTCGGTCTCCGCTCCGACGAAGCGTACGGGGCGGCCAACGGTAGCGTGGCGGATGGTCCGGGAGAACTGGGTCTCAGCGGTGAGGCGTAGGTCGGTGAGAATGCGCGCAATCAGGTCTTCGAGCGAGTAGTGCTTGCCGAAGACCTCAGTGCCTGTGAGCGTGCGGCTGGAGAGATGCGACTTGAGCGACTGGATGAGACGTCCTCGTGAGTGGTCGCCTTCCTCGGCGTTAAGGTACTGCTCAATGGCTGCTGGGCCGGTGAAGCTCTTCATCCGCGTGCGGCCTGCTGCCTTCGATTGTTCGATGTAGATGACAGAACGGAAGGATTCGGTAATCGACATGGCGGTGGGAAAGTTCACCAATTCGACGCGGCCATCGGCGTGAGCCAACGCGACCGAGCTGTTGGTGGTGCCGAAGTCGATTCCGAGAGAGGTTATGGTGGGGCTGAGTGCAGAAGGCATCTCTTCTAGTCTGACAGAGTGTTGCCGGTTTTTACGAGGCGACCTCGTAGGATAGTTTGGCGCAGAGTGCCATCGGCGGAGAAGTGGTTGAAGTTTGCCGGGTGGCCTGCGGCGATCTCAGTAAGGGATTCGAGGCCCAGCATACGTGCGGGGTTGCGACTAGCTAGATGCACGGCGGTGGCGAGGGAAACGCCTGTGAACTTGCGGAGATTTGTGACCGCGCGATCCATGGTGAGGACTGAGCCGGCAAGGGTCTCCGTGCCATGGGCTAGGTCGCTGGTGAGAAGGCATCGACCCTCCTTTACCGTTACTTGTAGTCCCCCTAGGTGGTAGTTGGCGTCGGGCATGCCAGTGGCGGAAATGCCGTCGGTGACGAGGATGGCGCGCGCTTCGGTCTTGGCGCGCAGCCAGAGGCGAACGAACTCGGGTGCAACATGGATGCCATCGCAGATAAGTTCGGCATAGAGTGAGTCGGCGGTGAGGACTGCGGCGGCGATGCCGGGATCACGATGGTCGAGGCGGTGCGTGGCGTTGAAGGTGTGCGTGGCCGACGTTGCACCAGCTGCGATTGCCGCGTGTGTCTCCGCGGATGTGGCGTCGGAGTGGCCGAGGCTGACGCGGACGCCGCTGTGCGTGGCGTAAGCTATCAGGTCCAGCGCACCGAAAAGTTCGGGCGCAAGGGTGAGCAGGCAAATGTGGCCACGCGCCGCTTGCTGGAAGCGGTCGAAGAGTTCGATGGAGGGGGGCTGGAGATCAGTGGGTGGATGAACGCCGCGTTTTGTATGGGAGAGAAATGGGCCTTCCAGGTGAATACCGACGGGCTTGGCGGTATCGAGCTGCGGAGCAGCTTCGATGGCGTCAGCTATGCCATCGAGCGCGTGCAGGGTGCGATCGATGGATGCGGTAACGGTGGTCGGCAGAAAGTGCGCAACGCCTTTGGTGGCTAGAAATTTGCCGATTGCGGTAAGGGCTTCCGGTGTGCCTTCCATCGCGTCGTGGCCTGCCGCGCCATGGACGTGAATGTCAAAGAAGGAGGAGGTGAGAGTGGTGTCGTCGGTGGTGGGGGAGCTGGATTCGATACTGGCGATGAGGCCGTCGGCGTCGATGGTGATGCGCGGATACTCGACGACTCTATCGGATGTAATTAACTGTCGTGCGGTGAGCAGACTCGGTATCATTGCGTCGCTCCTGCTGTTGCGGGTGGTGCTGGAGGCAGGGTTGGCGCAGGGGGAATGCCCAGTTCTTCGGCGGGGGGGAGGGATTTGCTGTCTGCCCACTGGCGCTGGGCGGAGTGGATGCGGTCGGCGCGAGCGATCCATAACTGCGCGGTGGCGTCGTACTGTTCGAGAATGTTGCGCAGCCAGTAGGGACGGTTTGAGCGCAGCCAGGCCGATTCGTAGAGGTCGCGCAGAAGGGTCGTGCCGTTGCGCAGATCCTGCATACGTCCGTTGATGCCGTTGAGGTCGGCCAGTTCACGGCTGACGCCGGCGCGGGCTTTCTTGTCGGTGCTGGTGGCGTCGGCGAGGGCGCGCGCGTAGCCAGCGGCCATCTCGTCTGCAAGCTGAAATTTGAGGCCGATGAAGTCCATGCGGCGCGCGCCGAGTTCCATTGCGTCGATGGCATCTGGTTCGCGGAGATTGCTCGATGTGGCGCCGTACTTTGCTGCGTCATAGAGCATGGAGGTTGTGATATCGCTCGGGGCGGGTGACTTTTGACCAGCAACGGCGCGGGCTTGCGCGATGAGCGTGAGCGCGGCTTCGGCGTGGATGCGTAGGTCGTGGGTGTAGGGACGAACCTGAGCGGCGATCTTCTGGCCATCCTTCGACCAGGGATCGAGCCAAAAGATGTTGTCGCTGGCGTCGCCGACCTGCGCCTGCGCCTTCAGTACGGAGTGCGCGGCCATCAATTCAATCTGCGCCTGATTGAGCGCGCCAGATGCGTCGCCGTGGAAGACCTGTGCGTAGCTCTGCTGGAAGGTGTCGATGGAGGATTCGCCTTGCTGCCATGCAGCTGCGGCTCCAAAAAGGATGCCGTACCAGTCCTCATTGATGAGCCCCTCGCCATCGTCGTTCCAGATGGTGTTGAGCTGGCCAGTTGAACCGAGGCGCTGACCATCGCGCGTGAACTGCTGGATATTGGCGAGACCTAGGTTATAGTCCGGGTAGACGACGCGGAAGTTGTGAACGCTGGGTGCGACCCACGTTTCGAAGCCCGCGTTGGTGAAGGGAGTGAGGAGCTTGGCGAAGCCGCGCGGCTCTGGGTTGTAGCCCCATGCAATGGCAATGGTCGTGTCCTTGAAGGACTGCGGAAGGCTCTTGAGCAGGTCAGGCGAATCCTGCGCGATGTCTCCCCAGAAGAGCAGGCGACGATGCAGCGGTTGCAGCGTGGTTACGATCTGCTGCATGAAGTCGAGGTAAACAGGGGCGAGGCCGCGAGAGTCGACATCGAGCTTGGTCTGGCCGAGGCCGAGATCGACGGTCTCGTCGGCACCGATATGGAGGAATGGGCCGGGATAGGATGCGGCCAGCTCGGTGAACTCCTGTTTGATGAGAGCGAGCGAGCCGTGCTGACCGGGCGCGAGGACGGCTCCATGTGGCGTCTCTGCCAGAGGCTGGTACTGCTCCCAGAGGAGTTGATTGTGCAAGTGGCCGAAGGCCTCTTGTTCTGGAACCACGGTGACGTGATAGAGCCGTGCATAGGCGATTAGAGTTGCTGCATCGGCTGCGCTGATGGTGCCGCCGGGAGGCGCGATAAGGGGATTGGCCGCATAGGCTGCGGTGTGCTCAAAGTATGGCGAGTAGAGATTGATCTTGTAGGCAGCGATGGTGCGAATGAGCTTCTTTTGGAAATCAAGTGTGGGGATGGGGCCGCGCGAGAGGTCGTCGTCCAGACCGCGATACCTCATCGCTGGCCAGTCGATAATGTTCGCTGTGCATAGCACAGCGTTCGCGCCAAGGCCGGTAGTGAGCTGCTTGACGGTCTGTAGGGCGTAGAAGATTCCTGCGTCCGTGGCTGCGGTAATAGCGATTCCTTTGCTGCCGTCAACCTGAATAGCGTAGCCCTCAGACCTCATCTCAGCGGAAATTTGGGCAGGCGCGCCGAGCTTTGCCGCTGCGTCAGTATAGATGGAGTTCGCCAGGGATGAACCGTAACGCGCGATCAGAATGTTGACCGGAGCGCTGGTGTTGACCGTGATGCCTCGTTCGCCAAGAGCAGCCTTCAGGTCGTCGATGGCGAAGGCGTCATCGGGTGAGCAGGGCCCTACGCAGTTGATCTGAACACCGCTGGCCAGCGACAGCGCCGGACCTGCTGCCATCAGGCGAGGGATGGGAATCGGACGCAGCGGCTGCGTGGGGAGATTGGTCGCCGTCATCGGGATCTGTGCGGATACAGCGTGGCGCATGGATACAGTGCTGAATATGAATAGCGCAACGATCGTGGCTGCCTGTTTGAAACGAGAAAAAGACATGGAACAACGGTAAACCATTGACCGTGCGGTTGGTAGGGATTGATTCCAAATCCGAATGAACATCGTTTATCGCAAATTAATTCAAGAGAATGAATAAATTAACACTGCATTCATGTTCTTCTGTGACTATAGATTCATTAGCTGGCAAAGGGAGTACATGGGACGGGAGATTGATGCCCGACCGAATTGTGTGCGTCTCTTTAGCCCCAGATGTATTATGCGAGGCCCCATGAAGAAGCAATTACAAGCGGCGATAGCAGCGGTGCTGGTACTCGGCTCGCTGACGCTGTATGCGCAGACCGACACAATCCCTGCGAAGACGACAATGAAAGCGACGAAGAAAGCCAAGTCCGTTGCTGCGAAGAAGGTCGAAGAGACCGCCGAGCAGAAGGCGATTCGCGAGCTACAGGAGAAGTTGGCCGCACAGCAGGCGCAGATCGACTCGCTGGCACAGCAGAACGCAGCCAAGGATGCAGCGCTCTCCTCGGCGCAGTCTACCGCCGCGACCGCTCAGTCTCAGGCTGCCGCCGCCGCCGCGCAGGCACAGTCCGCAAGCGACGCTGCTCAGGCGCAGTCCAGCTCCATCGATGTTGTCAAGAGCGATGTCAAAGACCTGAAGACAGCCAACGTCGGTTTGGCGACGACGATCAGCGACACCAAAAAGGACATCAACGACAAGATCGACTCGCCCTCCGCTCTGCGATACAAAGGCATCACCATTACGCCGGGCGGCTTCTTTGCGTTTGAAGGCGTATGGCGTGAGCGTTCGGTGAACTCGGACATCAACACTCCGTTTAACTCGATTCCGCTGCCCGGAGCCAATCAGGGCCACGTCAGCGAACTGAACTTCAGCGGACGCCAGAGCCGTCTATCGGCGCTGTTTACCGGCGATGCCGACAACATCAAGCTCTCCGGTTACGCTGAGGTTGACTTCCTCAGCGCGGGCCTCACCTCCAACAATAACCAGTCCGACAGCTATGTGTTGCGTCAGCGTCAGATGTGGGCACAGGCCGCGCTGAAGAACGGCTTCACCGTTACTGGTGGCCAAATGTGGTCGCTGGTTGCCCAGAACAAGAAGGGCACCGACGCTCTGACCGAGAAGATGCCGCAGCAGATCGACGCACAGTACCTCGTGGGCTTTACATGGGTTCGCCAGCCGGGAATCCGCTTCCAGCAGCGCTGGGGCGATCCCAAAACCGGAGCCTTCACCGCGGCTCTCTCGGTCGAACAGGCGCAGATCACCAGCTTCACCGCAACCTCGGCTACATCGAACGCGGTTCCCACCAACTTCTTCTTTGCAGGTGCAGGAACCAGTGGCGGTCTCTATAACGCCTACAGCGGCACCTATGCCAACAACGTCGCGCCGGATGTAGTCGTCAAGGGTGCAGTCGATGTGGCCAAGGCTCACTTCGAGATCGGCGGCATCGCTCGTTTCCTGCGCGACTACTACTACCCGATCACGGGCAATGGTCTTGTGGGTGCGGCTGCCTCTTACACCCTTTCGTCGAACTACATCGCCAGCACCAAGGGTGCGGGCGGCGTATTCGGCAGCATCAGCGTTTCTCCTAACAAGTATCTGGATACTGCCGTGCAGGTAATGGCTGGAACTGGCGTGGGCCGCTATGGCTCCTCGCAGCTTGCCGATGCAACCATTCGCCCCGACGGAACACTGGAGCCGGTTCGCAACTACCACGGCCTCTACAGTCTGGAGACGCACCCCACGCCGAAACTGGACCTCTTTGCCTACTACGGCGGCGAGTATGCGCAGCGCACCGTATACACCACGGCTCAGGGCTACCAGATCGGCTACGGTGCTCCCAATCTGGTCGATTCCAACTGCTACGCTCTGCCGGTCAACCCCGCCAGCAGCACAGGCGGATCGATTACGCCAACTACCAACTGCAACTCGCCGACCCGCTATATTCAGGAAGGCCTACTCGGATTCACCTATAGGCTGATCAACAGCCCGAAGCTGGGTCGCCTGCAGTACGCAGTCAACTATGAGTTGGTAAACCGCAGTCTGTGGTCGGGAGCGCAATCGATCAGCTACCGAGCTCAGGACAATATGGTCCTGACCAGCCTGCGCTACTACATCCCCTAACTCTCGCGCTGCTTGAGAGCTAACTTGATTCAACCCGTCCTGCGACAAAGCGCCTGTCACAGGACGGGATTACTCTCTCGAATAGTTCCGGATTGAGCATGTAAATCCGAGACTTGCCCCCGTCAAACCAGGCGGGGGTTTTTGCTGTCTCCGTCATCCGTGCAAATCAATCTACAACGAAATGTATGGGTATACATTCAGGATGAGGGCTTCGGGGAAGTATTCATCCTGACAGCTTTTAATAAATGACGAGACCGCACAGTCAATAGGCAGATACCAAGTCTGACTACTCAATGATGCGAGCTATCAGGTCGTAGTCGTGAGACTCGATGATTTGGGCGCGGTAGAATGTGCCGGGGACGAGCGTCTCGTGTGGGCCGAAGTCGTTGATGTAGACCTTGCCGTCGATCTCGGGGGCGTGGCAGAGGGTGCGGCCCTCCCATAGTAGTTCGGTCTCGTCGGACTCGCCCTCAACCAACAGCTCAACTTCGCGGCCTACCCATGCGGCCTTGGTCTTGGCGCTGATCTTTTGCTGGTGCTTCATCAGTCGTCGTCGTCGCGCCTCGATGGTGCGTTTGGGGACCTTGAGTGAGGGGGCGAGCGAGAAGGCCGCAGCGCCCGCCTCGTCCGAGTAGCTGAAGACACCGAGCCAGTCGATCTGCGCGGCGGTGATGAAGGATTCAAGTTGGGCGAAGTCCTCGGCGGTTTCGCCAGGGAAGCCCACGATAAAGGTGCTGCGCAGAACGATGCCGGGAACGATGGCGCGCGCCTTGGCGATGAGGCGCAGGAAGACCTCGGGTGTGCCGCCGCGCTTCATCCGTTTGAGCACACTAGGCGAGGCGTGCTGCAACGGCAAGTCGAGATACTTGGCGATGGTGGCGTGGCGGGCAATGGTCTCCAGCAGGCGCGTGCTTACCTTGTTGGGGTAGGCGTATAGGAAGCGCAACCATTGGAGGCCGGGAAGTGGGGCGAGTGTGTCGAGCAGCGTGGCCAGACCGTCCTTCAGGCCGAGGTCTTCACCATAGCAGGTCGTGTCCTGGCCGATGAGGGTAATCTCGCGAACGCCTTGGGCGATGAGGCGCTCGGCCTCGGCGACGATGGATGCGATGGGACGCGAGCGAAACTTGCCGCGCAACTGCGGAATGATGCAGAAGGCGCAGGGGTGGTCACAGCCTTCGGCAATCTTGATGTAGGCTGACGAGCGCGGAGTAGTGAGGATACGTGGCGTCTGGTCGCTGTAGAGATAGTCGGGGAGAGTGGCGCTGGCACCGTCCCACTGCTCGCGGGAGAAGCGGCCGGAGCGCTGGCGGACGTCGCCCTCAGGGCGAGAGTGCTGGTGGTCGGCGCTGGGGGCACGGCCTACGAGGATGTTGAAAGGCGAGGTCGGCGCGACAGCGGCGGACGGGGATGTCAGGCCAGCGGCTTCGAGGATTGCCTCCAACTCTCCGGTACCTACGACCGCGTCAACCTCGGGAATATTGCGGCAGATCTCGTCGCGGTAACGTTCGACCAGACAGCCCGCGACGATGAGGCGGCGTGCCTTGCCTCCGTTGGCAACCTTGTGACGCGCCATGTCGAGAATGGCGTCCACAGACTCCTGCTTGGCCGACTCAATGAAGCTACAGGTGTTGACGATGAGGATCTCGGCGTCCTCGGCGCTCGGGGTGAGTTGGCCGCCAGCGCGATCAAGCAGGCCCATCATCACCTCGGAATCGACTAGATTCTTGGGGCAGCCGAGCGAGACGAAGCCAATCTTTGGGCGCGCGCTGAGTGTCTCTTGCTGACGCGTAGAACGAGTCTTTCGCTTCGGCGCGGCTTGCTGCAAAGGCTCGGTAGATGCAAGAGTCAACACACTATCATCGTAGCAGAATCGACGCAGAATATATGTGTTTAGGTATACGCCATCCCCTCTCTCACGGTACTGCGGCGGATGCCGGAATAGATCGCGTTGGTGCCGCAGTTGCCCATTCGTTTGTCTGAGAAGAATAAACAAAGTCGTCGGCTCTTGGTTCGAGCGATGTGCGCTCGCACCCATCATGTTGATGCGGTGATGGATGGGACACCCGACCGTCAAGTAGTTCGATTTATGTTGAACTATAGAGTGATCCTCTACAATGAACATCGAAGAGCAGATGAATGCGGATGGGGCTTGCAGGAGCGATGGGATGAGGAGAGCTTTGCGAATGGTGATTGGAACAGGACTAGGAGTGGCGATGGCCGTAGGCGCGGCGGGACAGTCGGTCAAAAAGACAGCGGCGTTTGGGCCGAGCAATCCTTTCTATACAGCGAGTGCTTTGCCCTATCACGCACCGCAGTTCGACC
>CAZPZL010000047.1:0-11633 GCA_964590925.1 uncultured Granulicella sp. | reverse complement strand
CAGATGGACGAATGCGGCAGGCGCCGCTTCACGTCTTGACCAATGGCGTGCATCAGGTGCGTCTTGCCCATGCCTACGCCGCCGTACAGAAACAGCGGATTGTAGGCCTTGCTGGGGCGTTCTGCAACGGCCTGTGCCGCCGCCATGGCGAACTGATTTCCACTGCCGATGACAAAGGCGTCGAACTGATAACGCGGGTTCAACTGCGAGGCAGTGTTCCAGTCGAAGCGCGACTGCTCGGGTGCTGGAGTCTGCAAGACCGCACTGTTGCTCCGCCGCGCCAAAGGAGCGTTCGAGTTATGTGTCGATACCGGAGCAAAGCCGCCATCCTCGCGAACACGCACCGCACTGGGATCCTGCGCTGGAGTGGTAAAGATTACCGAGTCGATCTCCAGAGCCAGATTGTCGATCGCCTCCTGAATCAAGTCCGCATACTTCTCACCCAGATGCTGAAACTCCGCCGACGGAATGCGCACGTATAGAGTATTGCCCGAGACGTGGGAGAAGCGAGTGGGCTTCAGCCAAGTCTCGAACGATTGGCGATTGATCTTCTTCTCCAACGCAGAGAGGATGCGAACCCATTGGTTCAAGACTGCGGTGGCGGTGGGCACAAATGACATTCTTTCAATTCCTTCTCGGATTGGCTCCAAGTATTTTTCGATCCAAACGCACAGCAATAACCAACAACGACAGTAAGAAAACAACCACTAAGATAACCAATAACGAGCTGAAAAATCTGCTGTAAAACGGCAACACAACATCTGTCCCGCCATTTTAGGCGGGTGAGGAGAGAAGACTGGATGCTGGAGATCTCCGCGCCGGAATATCTCCCTTTGCGGAGGGATACGACCTTGCTGTCCAAAAAGCGTTTCAGTGAATCAGAAACCTTCCTTGGGAAGTGGGTTTGATGGTAGCACGGATTTCCAGAGCATTTTCAAGTCTTCGAGAGATAAAAATTTCATTGCACCATTCTTTGTGAAGAATCTCCGCCAGCCGTGGAAACTGTGCGCTGCATCACTGGAAAATGCGCCTTTCCACGCTCCTTTCGTCACTTTTTTCCCCGCACTCCAGCCCCATCGAGTATACTGAGTAACTGTTGCCCCAGTGCTCTGCGACGGAAACCAGCGGAGGGAATCATCGGGCGAAACCTTCAACAGGGCAGAGCTATTTTCAAGCAGAGGTTTTTTCAAGCAGCGCCTCTTCAAACAGCCTGAGTGGCAAGCCTTGTGTCATTATCTGGCTGTGCAGCCTTCTACCGGCGGCACAGCAAACAAAAAATTCAGCAGGAGCCGAAACAATGCCGAAGCGTACCTTTCAACCGAACCGCCGTCACCGCGCCAAGACCCACGGGTTTCTTACCCGCATGAAGACCAAGGCTGGCGCCGCAGTCCTCAATCGCCGCCGCGCCAAGGGCCGGCACAAGATCGCCGTCAGCGCAGGCTTCCGCGACTAGGTCATTGACCGTGTCAATTTGTGTCTGTCATTCTTGCAGCAACAGCAAGTGCGCCACAAGGCACCCACTACGGTACAACTTCAAGCGGTCAGAGGTCAGGTTTTTGTGTGCAGAATTGTATCTTCTGCGCACATTTAGCTGTGTGGACAGTGGTTTAGCTGGTCCAAAGTTTAACGGGGTCTAAACCTAGTACCGCGACCGGCTGAGAAAATCGTCAGGAATGCAACAACAGATACCTGAGTAAAAAAGAGTAACCGGCTTCATTATCACACGGTCGCGGTACTAGCGGGGTCGAAGCGATGTCCAGCAACGTATCTTGTTCCGTCCTGCCTGATATGATCCCTTCCAGCCCAAAGCAGACGACGTTCGCAGAGGCAACCAGCGGAGTGCCAGCAGTCGTGAGCGGTGTTTCTGCTGCACCCAGTCGAGCTGCGCAGACTGCTTGCAAGCCTGCATGGATTCACTGCCGCCTGCGCAAGCACTCTGACTACCAGCGCGTCTACAAGGCCAGCCGCAAGAATTTCTCCAAGCAGATGAGCTACTTCTTCGCTCTCCGCCCGCCAATCGGCCCGGACGGCACTGTGCTCCGCTGCGCCGCGCCCGATGCCCCGCGTGTCGGCCTCACCGTTGGTAAGGTTTTGGGCAAGGCCGTCGATCGCAACCGCATCAAGCGTCGCCTGCGAGAGGCTGTCCGCCACCAACTTCCGCTGCTTGCCGCGCCAGTTGATGTCATCCTCCATCCCCGACGCAGCGTCCTCGATCTGGACTTCGCACTCATCGAACGCGAGATTGCCTCCATCTTCCGCGCAGTCCGGAGAGCCTCCGAGAAGCCTCTGTGCAATACTGCGAAAATGCAAAGGCCCTAATGACTGTGCGACTGGATCACAATAGCAAACAAGCAACGACGAAATACTGGGATCCTTCACTGCGTTCAGGATGACGGCATCGGTGTGGGGGAAGTCTACAGAATGACAGCGTTTGTAGTGGAGCGTTCAAGATGAGGGAGCCTTCAATGAACGAGCGAGTCGTACGGTTTGCCTTCCGCGCATACAAGTCTCTGGTCTCGCCGCTGATTCACGCCATCGTCCCATCGCGCTGCCTTTATCTGCCCACTTGTTCGGAGTACGCCTATGTCGCGGTCGTTCGCTTTGGAGTTCTGCGCGGCTCGTGGATGGCGTTGTGCAGGCTGCTTCGTTGCCATCCCTGGGGCAGGGGAGGCTTAGACCCGGTGCCATCCGCCGTGGAAATGCACACAAAATCATCCTTCTGTAATCACTCTCCGCAGACCAAAGCGCCCAAACTGCTGTGAACCATTTACCATAGTCTTCAGGTCCGCGACTCTACGACCGCAACTTTTCAGCAATTACAGACAGGAAGCCTCACTTGGCAGAGTTCAGCAACCCCAATCAACAAGGCGGACAAGACAGCCAGTCGATCATTACTGTGATGCTTCTGGTCGTTGCCGTCGTGCTTGGCATTCACTACTTTCAGACCAAGACCGCGCCACCCGTGCCGATCTCCACGCAGACGCCCGGCTCTGCGCCGCAGACCCCGTACGCGCCCGCGCCCGGTGCTCCTCTCGCTCCGCAGGCCGCTGCGATTGCCAGTATCCCCGTAGTGCAGGCAGCCGCCGAGCAGACCACCGTGGTCGAGAACGATCTCTATCGCATTACCTTTTCCAACCGCGGTGCACAGGCAACCAGTTGGGTGCTGAAGAAGTTCAAAGACATCGACGGCAAGCCGTTGGACCTGATTCACCATCAGGCCGCGGCGCTGTACGGCTACCCACTTTCGCTCTGCATGTCGGACGCGTCGATTGCGGGCGCACTGAATCAGGCTATGTTTGTGCCGTCGGCGACTGGCGCACTCGCTGCGCCCGCGTCACTCAGCTTCAAGTTCTCCACGGGCGATCTGGTCGCCACCAAAACCTTCACCTTCGACGACAACACATACGTCCTGCACGCGGAGGTCTCCGTCACGCGCGCAGGCGCTTCCGTCCCCGCGCTGCTCAGTTGGCCAGGCGGTTTCAGCGATCAGAACGAGACGCCCAACCAAACTGCCTACACCAATTCGCAGTTCGACAGCAACAGCAACGGCGTCTTCAACAACATCGACGCCAAGAAGGTCGTCAACGGCGAGACACAATCCGGGGCCTTCGACTTTGCTGGCGTGGCCGATCCCTTCTTTGCCGCCATTTTCCTGCCCGACACTCCCGCGACGGCCACCGTCACCACGCTGCACAACGATCTCGACGTATCGAAGACCATCAAGCGCGTAGGCTATGGCTCGGATCAGCCCGCCACCAAGCCGATTATTTTGCCCGTCGTCGGCGCGGCGCTGGGCAACACATCTGGCCCAACCGAGACGCGAATCTTCGTCGGCCCCAAGTCGATCAGCGTGCTTAAATCCGTCCATGCCGCCGACGCCAAGATCACGCTGGAACCGGTACTGGAGTTTGGCTTCTGGGGCGTCTTCGGCAAATATCTCTTTCTCGCGCTGCAGGCAATTCACACCTATATCACCGCGCACTGGGCTGGCTCGTGGGGCTGGGCCATCGTCGTTCTGACCATCTTCATCAACATCCTGACGCTTCCGTTCAAGATCAAAACCATGCACAGTGCGCTCAAGATGCAGCGCATCCAGCCGCAGATGGACGCCATCAAGGAGCGCTACAAGAAGTACAAGATCACCGATCCCAAGCGCGGCGATATGAACGCCGAGATCATGGAGTTGCAGAAGAAGGAAGGCGTCAGCATGTTTGGCGGATGTATCCCGAGTCTCATCACCTTTCCTCTGCTGATCGCCTTCTTCACCATGATTCCGCGGGTCATCGATCTGCGTCAGGCCAACTGGTTCTGGCTGCCCAACCTACAGGCTCCCGATCCGTATCACATTCTGCCCATCCTGATGTTCGTCTCGATGTTCGCGGTGCAGTTCTATACTCCCTCACCGGGGATCGATCCGACGCAGCAGAAGATGATGATGTTCATGATGCCTGCCTTCTCGCTGTACTGGACCTGGACTTACTCTTCGGCTCTGGCACTGTACTGGTCGGTCGGCAACCTGATCAGCATTATTCAGCAGTTGGTGATGAACCGCACCTCTCTCGGTCGTGAGATGCGCCAGATCGCCGCCAAGCGGGCTCGCCGCAAGGCAACCACAATTCAAGGCCGCCGCTAAACAGCAGCGTCCAGTGTGGTGAAGTGACAGCTGTACCTACGTCATTACTGCAAGCTTGAAATTGGTCGCGACGAACAGTAATAAATAATGATATAAGTTCTAATCGTAGAGTGGACAGAACAATGGATGAAACGGCCCAGTCAGCACAGATCATCGCAGGCTTCTTGCAGAACTTCATTACCAGCAGCAGCCTTCGTCTTCGCTATCGCGTGAAGGCGCGCAGCAGCAAGCAGGGCAACGGCGAACTCGCCAACGAGGGTGCTGGACAGCCTGCGCAGAGCGCGCAAACGCCCCCCCGCGCGCTGCTGGTCGAGTTCTCCGGCCCAGATTCTGCCCTGCTGACCGCACGCAACGGTGAGTTGCTGAACGCCCTCGAGCACATCGCCACCAAGATGCTGCATCTCGATGTCGAAGAGCACGACCGCGTCAGCTTCGACGCCGACCACTTCAAGGTCAACCGCGACCGTCAGATGCAGGCCTCGGCTGCCGCCGCCATCGAACGAGTGCGGGCAACCGGTAAGCCGCAGTCTTTCCCACCGATGAACTCACGCGAACGCCGGATGTTACACATGCTGCTTGCTGAGTCTGGCCTGCCCACCGCCTCCAGCGGTGAGGGTCCGGGCCGCTATGTCGTTCTCTACCCGCAAGGAGCCGACCCATCGGAATTTTCCGTCGCCACCCCTGCGCGAGACTATAACAGCGCCAATGGCGCACAGCGTTCCTCACAGCGCCGTCCCGACATCAATCAGGTTCGCAACGCCTTCCGCCCCCGCTACTGAGTAAGGGCAGAGCCAATCACATCCAGCTCCCGCCGGATTGTCAGCACGTCGAGCGACGCCAGCGGCAACGCCAGCAGCAGCGAGATGCGCCGGCCAAGCGTTGCGTACGTCTCGCGGTAGGTCCGTTCGATCTCCTCACGAGTGCCCCTTGCCGCCGCTGGATCGCTCAGCCCCCAGTGTGCCGTCACTGGCTGTCCTGGCCACAACGGACAGACCTCGGCGGCGGCGTTGTCACAGACCGTGAAGACGAAGTTCATCTGCGGCGCGCCGGGTGCCGCAAACTCATCCCAGGACTTGCTGCGCAGTCCTTTCGTGCTGATCCCAGCCATCTCCAACTGCCGCAAAGCCTCAGCGCGAACCTCCCCTGCCGGATGGCTGCCCGCGCTATATGCGGTGAAGTTCGGTGCGCCCTTGTGGTTCAGAATTGCCTCCGCCATAATCGACCGCGCAGAGTTCCCCGTGCACAGAAACAAAACATTGTAGCGAGTCATCGCAATCTCCTCGAAGCTCCTGCTAGATAAATGTTCCCGTGTGCCCCTTGGAAATCTCTGGAAAGGTCCAGGCTTTGACGGAACGGGACTTAGTGTTGCCGTAAGCCATCGGTTTACAACGTGGCTTTAGTCACCGAGGGGATCTCAAAGATTTGTCGTTTTTCCCTTGATCGCATACACCTTCACGCTAGCCGCAGCCGCATTGATATCGTACTGTGCCAGCAGTGCACTCAACTCTGTGTTTAGTGAATCCACTGGCTTTTTTGCGGAAGAACAGCAAGACCCCACGCTCACCTCACCCATCGCAGGCGAGCAGCAACCCGACTGATTCTCCACCTTAGCGTACGCGTTCAAATCTCTACCGCTATCGATGATCTCGACCGACTCGAAGCCAGCCTCCAGCAACCCCTCGCGATACGCCTCAATCCGCAGCGCGCCCGCAATGCATCCAACGTAGGCCGCCATGCTCTTGGCCACATCCTTCGGCAACTCTTGCTTCAGAGCAATGTCGCTTACCGCTAGCCGACCACCGGGCTTCAGTACGCGCACAATCTCACGAAAGACCGCAGGCTTGTCTGGCGCAAGATTCAGAACGCAGTTCGAGATAACGCAATCGACCGACGCATCCGGCAATGGAATCTGGTCAATCGTCGATTGATAAAAATCTACGTTGGTATAGTTTCCAGTCACAGCATTCGTCCGCGCGCGTTCAATCATCGCTGGCGTCATATCGATCCCGATTGCCCGCCCCTCCGGCCCCACTATCTTCGCCGCAAGAAAGACGTCCAGTCCGCCGCCCGAGCCGAGATCGACTACAACCTCGCCGCGTCGGATGTGTGCCGTCGCCGTTGGATTGCCGCAAGACAGACCCATGTTGGCCTCGGCTGGAATCGAGCGCAACTCCTCCGCCGTATACCCAAAGGCCTCCGCCACAGCTGCCACGCCCGCATTCTTGCTCGACAGCAAACTCACCGCTACCGCCCCATACTTCGCCCGCACCGACTCCAGAATCTGCTCCGTCATGCATTGCCTCCAGAAACATATACGCTAAGGCAAATATATCTATTGCCAATATATTCGTCAAGGCGTATATGTAAGTCATGTCCACAAAGCAATTGCAATTCAACAAGGAACTATTTTTTCAGGCTCTCGGGGACACTACACGTCTTCGCCTGCTCAACCTGATGGGCAGCGAGGAACTCTGTGTCTGCACGCTGGTGGAGGTTCTCGATCGGTCGCAGCCGAATATCAGCCGTCATCTGGCCTATCTGCGCCGTGCGGGCGTAGTTGAAGGCCGTCGCGAGGGCAAGTGGATGCACTATCGCATCATGCCGCCCGCCGATATTGGTGCAGCAAAGCTGCTGCGCAAAACGCTAAAGTGGCTCGCCGAGGACCCGCTTATGCAATCCGACCGCGCCCGTCTCAGCAAAGCTGTCTGCCCTCCCACTGAGCTTGTCACTCTGCAAGCCATAAAGGCTCGCTAGCTATGCCGCAGACCGACGACTGCAGCTGTGCCCCGCTCGATCACAAGCATCTCTCGATTCTGGATCGCTTCCTTACGCTGTGGATTTTTCTTGCGATGGCCATCGGTGTCACACTCGGCCACTTCGTGCCGCACGTCTCCACCTTGGTCAATCGCTTTCAGAGCGGCACCACCAACATTCCCATCGCCATCGGCCTGATCGTTATGATGTTTCCGCCGCTGGCCAAGGTTCGCTACGAGAAGCTGGGCGAGGTCTTTCGCAACCGACGTGTTCTGGTGCTCTCGCTGGTTCAAAACTGGATCGTCGGACCCATTCTGATGTTCGCGCTAGCGCTTTTCTTTCTGCGTAGCGAACCAGCATACATGCGCGGCCTCATCCTCATCGGGATAGCCCGCTGCATCGCGATGGTTTTGGTCTGGAACGAGTTGGCCGAGGGCGACACCGACTACGTCGCCGGACTGGTCGCGCTCAACAGTATCTTTCAAGTCCTCTTTTATAGCCTTTACGCCTGGGCATTTCTCGCTGTACTGCCCCGCTGGTTCGGCCTGAAGGCGAGTATAGTCCCAATCGGCATCAGCCAGATTGCGAAGAGTGTGGGCCTCTATCTCGGCGTACCTTTCGCCGCCGGATTCCTTACCCGCACCGTGCTCATCCGCCGCAAGGGGGATAAGTGGTACCGCACGCACTTTCAGCTGCGCATCGGCCCGCTCAGCTTGGTCGCGCTTCTTTTCACGATTGTTGTAATGTTCTCGCTCAAGGGAGATCTGATCGTGCGTCTGCCGCTGGAGGTGCTGCGAATCGCGCTGCCGCTGATTCTCTACTTTCTTATCATGTTTCTGGTCAGCTTCTGGATGGGCAAGCGACTTGGCGCGGACTACGCGCAGTCCGCAGCGCTCTCCTTCACTGCGGCGGGCAACAACTTTGAGCTGGCAATTGCGGTCTCAGTCGCCATCTTCGGCCTTAACTCCGGCGAGGCTTTTGTCGGAGTCGTAGGCCCGCTGATTGAGGTCCCCGCCCTCATTGCTCTGGTCAACGTCGCCTTCTGGATTCGCCAGCGAGCCTTTTCCAACCGCAGCCCCGGCCGCAAGTGGACCTCGATGAAGCCGCTCTAAACGTGGCCTTACCTGCTGCTGCGGTCGTGGTGGAAGCTGGCAACCGGGCAGCGGGCCTCGGTTAGAACGCGATGCAGTGTGCCCTCCGGTGCAAGTCGTCCCAACAGCGGAGAGTGCGCGGCCCCAAGGACGATCAGGTCGGCCTCAGCCGCAGCGGCAAGAATCTCGCAACTGGGGCGGCCAAATCGAAGCTGCACGTCGACCAGGCCCTGCTGAAACGCCTCGGCGGGCACCAGAGAGCGTAGCTTCGCTTCCGGCCGCAGTCTTTCTTCATCGATCTGTGACTTTGCGCCAGCGCAGCAGTCGCTTGGCGCGACATGCAGCAGGCTAAGATGCCCGCCCATTCGCTCGGTCCACTGTAGAGCAATCCCTGCGGCCTTTGCCGAACTGGCGTTGAGGCTGGCTGCAAATAGAATCGACTGCACGGGACGACCCGAGGCGGCCGCGCGCCGTGCGTGCGGACCCACTGTGATGACCGGGATCGAGGCCGAGCGCAGTACGGTGTCGGTGACCGATCCGGCCAGCCAGCGACCTACCCCATGATGACACGCGGTGCCAAGAATCAGTAGGTCGGCGTGGCTCTCGCAGGATGCGGTTAGAATTCCGTCGGCTGGCGAACCGTCGACGACCAGAACTTCGCGCCGAACCTCTGCGGCAAGCAGGCGCGCGGCGATGGATTCGATCTCCTCGGTGGCGGCGGCAATGGCACCCCGCGGATCGTAATAAGGCTCGCAACCCATATCCAGCGTGAAGCCATGAATAGTACTGAGGACGTGCAACAAAGTGATGCTGGCTCCGCTCTCAACCGCCAGCGACGAGGCTAGTGGAAGAAGCCATCCGGTGTCCAGAAGATTGGTCGCAACCAGAATCGAGCGCATAGGAACGTGCGTATTCATAGTGCCTCCCCGCTCGGAATTGTATACCTCTGCTCGAAACCCGCGTCTCAGAGTCAAGACGTGGGAAACGCGCGACCGCTCCTCGGCGTCAACTTGAAGGAGTAATCTGCCCTCGTTGTAATATGGGGGCATCGGGGGCCAACGAGAATGTCTTCAACAATATCGACGAGTGTGCAGAGCGAACAAGCTGGGCAGATCGCGCGCAGCGTACTTGGGCGTCTACTACGCAAGCACCCGGGAGCGCAATTTATCGCAGCGGTTTGTGGAGCACTTCTCTTCTGGAGGCTGTCGAGTCCGCGTTGGGTTCATCTGCCCGCCGCGCCGGGACCAACCAGCTTCGCCGACCGCTTCATGATGGCAGGCCTGCCGTTGCTTGGTCAAGCAATGTGCATGATCTGCATCTTCTGGGGCACGTCGATATTCAGAATCTATGAAGAGAGTTCCGAGCCAAAGTTGGCGTGTGGCTCTGTAGCCAAGAGTCCCGCGAAGAGTAGTCATTCGCTCGGCTTTCGGCTAACGTTCCTCGTAGCGTGGGCTGGAGCCTTCATTCTGACATGGGGCCACATTTATGTACGATTTCTCTGTCCTTCACAGTCAGCAACAATCAATAGCGGAGCTGGTTTTATACAAGCGATTTCAATGGCTGCAACATTACTCATCGGTGTATGTGGCAAGAGCAAGCCCAATCAACACTCTGAATTAGCTGGTGAAACGAAAAAGGCGTCGTGGATTAATCACAGGCAGGTACAGTTCTTCTTGGCTCTGCTGATCGGTATTCCAATTATGTTTGGAATCAATTATCTCGCCAAAATATTTTTGCCTTCCCATGTGCCGTTGGTGATGAGAGTAACAGCGTCTGTATTTTCGATAGGACTGGTTGGTTTCTTCATGTTGCCGACAATAGACTCGGCTCCATTTCAAGATGAGCAAGCGAGCAGACCGCCTTTGGATGCAGAGCGATTGAGTGGAAGCAGAGGTGCTGGTTCAGCTCGCAAAAAGATAAATTCCGGCCAGATTCTGATGTGGGTCATCTGCTCGACGTCGGTGCTAGCCATGCTTCTTCCGGTGAGAGCGGAGTTGAAGGCTGCGCTCTTCTTTGCGCCGATTGGGGTGCTGGTCATTTTGTCCTCAGGACTGATGCAGGTGAAGCGACGGGTTTTGCGACTGACGCAACAGGGTGACTTCGATGAGGCAATGCAGGTGGACAAGCAATACTCGTGGATTCCCGGCTATGGCACTCCGCTGCAAGGTACCGTTCTCTTTGGCGCTGGAAGGTACGCCGAGGCGCAGGCACTGTTGAAGCCTCTGGCCTTCGATGCAAACGGAAAGCCGCTTCTGACCAGCAATGCGTACTACATCTATGCGCTGTCTTTGGTAAACGATGGGCGAGCCGCAGAAGCGCAGGTTTTGTTGGAAGCCGCAGTTCGAGTGCCTCAGCGGAATGGGGCCTTTCATGTCGCTCTTGCTACTTGCCTCTTGTCTCAGGACAAGGATGCGGAGCGGGCGCGCGAACTCATGGAACAGGCAATGTCGAACTGGCCTGACACCTCGACTCAATATGAATCGCGGGCCGACCAGATGAGACGACTTGGTCGATACGCTTGGGCATTGGCGGCCTGCGGAAGGCGCTCAGAGGCAGAGGCGAAGTTGCAGGAGGCGTTCGCAGGGACCACAGGCTTTCGAGATGGCGATTTGGCTGGAGTGCAGTACTTTGCCGGAGAGACTTGGCGCGTACTGGGCGAGACTACGAAGGCAAGAGCCGCATTCAACGAGGCGATGCGTCTCTCCCCAACTGGTGCAGCCTGGACGAGTGCCAAGAAGGGACTAGCAAAGTTGGCAGTGTAGTGAGCCTGCCCGTGGGGTAGGAAAGGTCTGAACGAGTCATCCGGCAGCTGGCGAACTCAACTTTTTTTAGTCTAGCTATCGAGGGAATCTTGCAGACTTGTTCAGAACTTCCCTAGATGTCGAGGTTCTTCACGTCCAGTGCGTTCTCTTCGATGAACTTTCGGCGGCTCTCGACGTCCTCGCCCATCAGTGTGGTAAAGATCTCCTCGCAGGCGGTAATGTCCTCCAGCCGCACCTGCAGCAGCGAGCGGCGATCCGGGTCCATGGTTGTGTCCCAGAGCTGCGACGAGGTCATCTCGCCCAGTCCCTTGTAGCGCTGGACTTGATACTCTTTTTTACCCTGCTCGATGACGTACTCGAAGACCTCGCGCGCGGTCTGCTTTTCGACCGGGT
>CAZPZL010000046.1:0-12083 GCA_964590925.1 uncultured Granulicella sp. | reverse complement strand
TCGAAGTACTCGCGCAGGCGGATGTAGGGGATGATCTCGCCGCGCACGTTGGCGATGTGTTTACCGTTCGCCTCGGCGATGTCCTCTCGGGTCAGTTCGATGCACTCCAGACTGTTGACCAGCGGGAGAATGAAGAAGGCTTCGCCGACGCGCACCAGAAGACCGTCGATGATGGCGAGGGTAAGTGGGAGACGCAGCGTGACGGTGGTGCCACGTCCGGGCTTGCTGTCGATCTGAAGGGTACCGCGCAGGGCTTCGACGCGCTGGCGAACTACGTCCATGCCAACGCCACGCCCGCTGACGTCGGAGACTTTCTCGGCGGTGGAGAAGCCGGGAGCGAGAATTAGCGAGAAGACCTCTGACTCGCTTAGCTGCGCATCTGCGGTGATTAGGCCGCGCTCGATGGCGCGCGCGCGGACAGCGGCGGCGTCTATGCCAGCGCCGTCGTCGGAGACCTCGATGAGTACGTTTGCGCCGGCGTGGCGCGCGGCCAGATGAACAATTGCTACCGCTGGCTTGCCTGCGGAGACGCGCGTCTCCACTGATTCGATGCCATGGTCCATGCTGTTGCGGATTAGATGCATCAAGGGATCGTTGAGCTGGTCGATGACGGTCTTGTCTAGCTCGGTGTCCGCTCCTTCGATGGTAAGTTCGACATCCTTGCGCAGATCGCGCGCCAGGTCATGAATGAGACGGCGGAAGCGCTCAAAGGTGCCGCGGATGGGCAACATTCGAATGCTCATCGAGTTCTCGCGCAGAGCTGAAGTGAGGCGCTCGACCTCCTCGGAGACCGAAACCACGTCGCTGTCCTCGTAGCGTGAGGCAATCTCTGCCAGCCGCGCCTGCACGGTGACCAGCTCGCCGACCAGATTGACGAATTGATCCAGCTTGACAGTGGGAACGCGAAGGCTGGCCATGCCTGAGCGGTCGTCGGTGCGTCGGCCAAAGGTGATGGGTGGATCGGGTGCCGCTGGGTGCGGTGAAGGGGATGGCTCTGCAACAGCCTCTGACGTGGGCGGTGCAGAGAGATTAGCTACTGCAGGCTGCTGGGCGCTTGCTGCTTGCTGACTGGTCGCGAGCGGCTGAGGTTCTATGAGTTCGACGGTCAACTGGCAAAGATCTTCGGCAAAGATAAAGGCATCGCGAATCTCCTCGACTACAGCGCTGGTCGTCAACCGCATCTGCCATGAGAGATAGCAGCGTTCGGGGTCGAGTTCGGCGAGTGGCGGAACGGATTCGGTGAGCGTCTCGATGTACAGCGTACCCAGCTTGCCCAACTCGCGCAGAATGATGAGAGGATCGTTGCCGCTGCGTAGTAGATCGGCTCCGGGAGTGAAGCAGATTTTCCAGTCGCTGACGGCTTGGCCAGAGTCAGGAGAGTTTGCGGCTGCATTGCTGGGGATTGTTTCGCTCTGCGTGTCAGTGTGGCCGGTGAGCGCTTGCAGTTTGGTGAGAATTTTGTCTGCTCGCGCGGCATCCGCTGTGCCCTGCCCCGCAGCCTGCTGCAACATCGCCTTCATCTGATCAAGCGCGGCCAGCGAGAGCTCGATGAGGCTACTGGTGACTTGCAGCCTACTGTTGCGTACCTCGTCGAATGCGTTTTCGAGGTTGTGGGTGAAAGCAGCCAACTCGGTGAAGCCGAACATTGCTCCCGTGCCCTTGATGGTGTGCAGGGCGCGAAAGGCCTGACTGACCAACTCGGGGTCAGTGCGATTCTGATCGAGGGCCAGCAGGGTGGATTCCAGCTCGACGATAATCTCTCTCGCTTCGTCCTGAAAGCCTTGTTTATAGCGATCAATCGTGTTTTCGCTGGAGAGTGCCGCTTCGGCTCGACTCATGCAGCCCCCACTGTAAGATGCAGCCCCGAGCGATCCATGGCGGCGGCAACGATCTCGGTGATCGGGCCCATAAGCAGAAAGTCCTTGCCTGTAGTGATGGCTTCTCGCTGGGTTGCCCACAGCAACTGTAACGTGGTGATGTCAACTTCGGTGGCGGCACTGAGGTCAACTTGCAATGCGCCTTCGCGCTCGAGAGCCTGAAGCAATAAACTCTTCAGCTCTACCGCGCAACGAATGTTGATCTCGCCCCCAAGACGGATCAGAGTTGGGGAGTTGCTTTGGTCGAGAGACAGTGACATGGGTACAGCCTCTTACCGCATTCACTCTGACTGTAGTGATCTGTCGCGGTTCCTGTTTTGCCGAATTACAGACACAGCAATGTCGCCAAATCTAATTGATATTTGGGACGAATGCGGCTTGGTGGTCTTATCGACCATCAGGGATATTGCTTCATGCGAAGGGACGTCTCTGGTGCCGGTTTCCGCCCATTTTGGAACGATTCGCAATCATGCAGATTCTTTCAACGAGGGCGAATTCCCCCGATCCATAAGAGAAATATGAGGAATATAAATGGTCGGTTTGATGCCACCAGAATGGGACCGAATGGAGAATTATTTTATGCAGACAGCAGTGCGCCTGTTTTCCACAACTGATGAATGTTTGAGTGGATGTGCCATAGGCGCAGGGATGACTTCTGTCGGCGTGCAGCGATCTCAGAGCCTGTTTCCGATCTTTGTATCTGGGATTCCTTGCTGCGCAGCGGAATGACACATAAATTGGCTAATAGCAATTCCTAATCTGCTAGGGCGATTGGCGCATCTGGCGGAGATAGGGGACAATCGGTATGGAGTCAGTAGCAGGAGGTCCTTTGGTGCGGATGAGTCGAGTGGTTGCTTTAGCGCTGTCGTTGGCGCTGAGTGGGGTTGGGTTTGGCGCGGGATTGGCGCAGGCTCCCGCCGCGCTGGCTTCGTCGGATTTGTCGCAGACGTTGGCGGGATTCGAGCGGCGGACGATGGTCAAGGTGTTACCCAATGGGCTGACGATCATCATATGCGAGCGGCCCGATGCTCCAGTCTTCAGCTTCTACACGCTGGTAGACGCTGGATCGGCCAACGATCCCTCGGGCGCAAGCGGCCTCGCGCACATGTTCGAGCACATCGCCTTCAAGGGGACGAACGAGATTGGCACCACCGACTATGTGGCAGAGGAGCTCGCGCTGGATAAGGTCGAGACGGCCTATGCAGCCTACGATGCCGAGTTTCGCAAGCGCGTCGGGCGTGATGATGCCAAACTTGCTGCGTTGAAGAAGTCTTTCGACGACGCGCAGGCCGAGGCCGAGAGATTTGTCGTGCCTAATCAGTTTGCCGAGTTAGCCGAGGCCAACGGCGCAGTCGGATTGAATGCCGAGACCGGCAAGGATTCGACGGAGTACTTCTGGAGTATGCCGTCGAATCGGCTTGAACTTTGGGCCTACATGGAGAGCGGGCGCATTGCTCATCCGGTAGCGCGCGAGTTCTACAAGGAACGCGACGTGGTGCAGGAGGAGCGGCGTATGCGCACCGACTCCTATCCTGTTGGCGCAATGGTCGAGCAGTTTCTTGCCACCGCCTACACGGCCCATCCCTATCGTGTGCCGAACGTGGGCTGGGAGAGCGAGATCAGCCAGATCAATGCGACCGAGGCTACGGCCTTCCACTCCAAGTATTATGTGCCGTCGAACATCGTCGTCGCTGTGGTGGGCGACGTGAAATCCGCCGACGCCCTGCCGTTGCTGGAGAAATACTTTGGTGCAATCCCCGCCGGTCCCAAGCCCGACGAAATAGCCGCCGTCGAGCCGCCGCAGCTCGCCGAGAAGTCCGTAGTCATTCACGCAGCGGCGCAGCCCTTTTATCTCGAAGGTTACCATCGCCCCGACTACCGCGATCCCGACGACTCGGTCTACGATGCCATCGCCGACATCTTCTCCAACGGGCGCACGGCTCGGCTCTACAAATCTCTGGTGCGCGACCAAAAGATCGCCGCCGAGGCCGCTGGATTCAGTGGATTCCCCGGAGATAAATACCCCGGACTCTTTGCCTTCTACGCCGTGCCGGTGCCAGGCCACACGCCTGACCAGATGCGCGAGGCAATTCACAAGGAGATCGACCGCCTGAAGACGACCGATGTGACGGACGAGGAACTACAGATGTTCAAGACGCGTGCGCGGGCCAATCTGCTGCGCGGCTTGGCCGATAATCAGGGGCTGGCGCACCAACTTGCCGAGTACCAGACTCGCTACGGTGATTGGCGGCAGATCTTTCGTGAGTTGGACGAGATCGACAAGGTGTCGAAGTCCGACGTGAGGCGTGTGGCCAATAAAATCTTTGTCGAGAGCAACCGCACCAGCGCACGCATCGAGTTCACACCGCCTGTCAAGCCCCAGCCCAATGCTGCAACGCAAGACGCAGAAGGTGAGAAATGATGAGCGCCTCGGCAGAAATGAGATTGCAGATGAAATTTGCTAGATTCTTTGCGCTTGCGATGGCCTGCACCCTGCTATCGTCAGCCAGCTTTGCGATGGGGCAAAGCGCGCCTCCGGCATCACTCTTACCAGCGCAGACTGCGCAGGCGCAGCCGTGGAAGACGATTGCCATTCCGCCGCTGCACGCCTTCAAGCCCAAGCAGCCGACGCGCATCGAACTCCACAACGGGCTCGTCATCTTCTTGCAGGAGGATCACGAACTGCCGTTCATCGATGGATCAATTCTGATCCGCGGAGGCAGTCGCAACGAGCCGGCGGCGAAGGTCGGACTGGTCTCGCTCTACGGCGACGCGTGGCGCACCAGCGGCTCGGCGGCGAAGAGCGGCGACGCGCTCGATGCCGAACTGGCCGCAAAGGCTGCGTCCATCGAGACCTCGGGAGGTCCGGCGACGACCTCCATTGAGTGGTCCAGCTTCAAGCAGGACTTCGACACCGTCTTCGCCGAGACGCTTGACCTGCTGCAGCATCCGGCGTTCAAGGCCGAGAAACTCGAACTGGCCAAGCATGGACTGGACACGGGAATTTCGCGCCGCAACGATGAGGCCAGCACCATCGCCGAGCGCGAATCTACCAAGCTTGTCTACGGGGCCGACAGCCCCTACGCCCGCACGCCCGAGTACGCCACCGTCGCCAGCATCTCGCTCGACGACCTCAAGTCGTGGCACGACCGAACCGTCGTTCCCAACGGAATGATTGTTGCCGTATCGGGCGACTTCGATGTGACGGCGATGGAGGCTACGCTGCGCAAGGTCTTCGAGCCGCTCCCGCGCGGCGCAGCGATTGAGCCGGTAATAGCGGAGTTTGCTGGACCCAAGCCTGGTGTGTACTTCGTCGACAAGCCGGACGTAGACCAGTCGTCGGTCGAGATTGTCGGCCTGGGCACGACGCGCAACAATCCAGACTACTTCGCGCTCAACGTGATGAACGAGATCTTCTCCGGCGGGTTTGGCTCGCGCCTCTTCCAGAGCGTGCGCACTCGTCTGGGACTGGCCTATGATGTCAGCGGAAACTTCGGCACCTCCTACGATCATCCCGGTGTCTTCCGTTCGGAGGCTGGCACCAAGAGTGCGACCACCGTCGCCGCGGCTCAGGCGATCCTCGCCGAGATAACACGCCTGAAGACCGACCCGCCTACGCCCGACGAGCTGCAAAAGGCCAAGGACGATGTGATAAACTCGTTCATTTTCAACTACGACACGCCAGAGAAGACTCTGAACGAGCAGGTGTTGCTTGCCTTCTTCCACTATCCACCGGACTTTCTGGAGAAGTATCGCGAAGGCGTCGAGCGCGTAACCGCAGCCGATGTAACACGAGTCGCCAATCAATACATCGACGTCTCCAAGCTGGCAATTCTGGTTGTTGGCAACAAGAGCGAGATTCAGCCGCCGCTTTCCGCGTTGGGCAAACTGACGGATCTGGACGTTACCATCCCACCGCCCGCCGCCACGAAGAGGTAGGGAGGAAGTGGCTAGACAAATACATGGTCCTTCACTTCGTTCAGCATGACGGCGTTATAGTGGATGGCGGTTTCTATTGGGGTGTGAGCCCGATGGCGGCCAGCATTCGCCCGGTAAATCCGCTCTCGGCGCGATGGGAGAAGTACTTTCTTCCCGCAGAGCTTGCTACTCCCGTGCAGGCGGTACATTCGCCGACGACCGTGATGCGTCGGGCTGGAACGCCCGCGTCGAGCAACTGTCTGCGATTCGCCTCCCACAGGTCGAGGTGGATTTGAGGCCCGATATTCGAGTGACCCGGCGCGCGCGCGGTCAAAAACAACAGTGGGTATTTCTCGTGGATCGGGTCCGAGTCGGAGACCTCACTGAAGAGCTTCGCCGCGTAGGAAAACTGTGAATCGAAGTCGAAGCGTAGCTCCTCGCTGACTGCGTAGCAGCAGGGACCAATTGCAGGGCCTATTGCGGCAATTAGATCCTCAGGCTGCGAACCGTAGCGCAGCCGCATCGCACCGATGCCGCGCTCGACGATACGTCCTAGCGTTCCGCGCCAGCCCGCGTGGAACGCCGCCACCGCTCGCCTACGTGTGTCTGCAACCAGCACCGGCACGCAGTCGGCAGTCAGAATGCCAAGAACAAAGCCACGAACGTCTGTCATCAATCCATCGCCGCGCAGTTTGGCTCGTCCGTCGGCTGTGTGCAGGCGCGCGGGATCGGTCACATCTTCCACCTCAATAATGCGTATAAGGCCAGAGTGAATCTGGCGCACCGTTAATAGACGCGCGTCGTAGCTCTCAGAGCCTGTGGACAACCGAACCGTGCCGCTTGCCCTGTTGCCTAACATCTCTGCCAGAAATCTCCGTCGGTTTTCGCGGACGTTGGCCGGATCGTCCTGCTCAGACCATGCAAGATTGAGCGAGCCAGCTGCGATGCAATCACCGCCGACGCAGTCGTAGACCGAGCTTACGCCTCCATGTCGTGTGCTGAAGCCATGGTGCAGCCATGCGTAGCGATGCCACTCCGCCACATGCACCGACTCGGGCCAACGCGCAGAGCTTGCAGGCGAGTCCGCCTGCGCGGTTGAGGCAACGACATGCCTGGTGCGCGGGCGTCGCTCGCCGTTCTGCCAGCTTCCGGCCAGTGTCTTGCGCCGTCCGTGCCCCAGTCCGACCGAGGCCAGAATATCGTCAACTGCGGCAATTGCCTGCGGGCTATCTTGTCGATTCATTCCTCAAGTCTACAGAGTCTCGCGCCGTGATGCAGCCTAGGAATCTGCCTCCAGCGATGCTATGCCAGCAGAACTTCGATGCCCCTGTCGCGCAGCATTGCAACGAACTCAGGGGCTAGTTCGCTATCGGAGACGACGACGTTGGCGGAGTCGAGTGGTGCGACTGGAACCATTGCGCCGCGCCCGAACTTGGTGTGGTCGGCGACGATGATGACCTGGCTGGCGATCTCGATCATCTTCTGTTCCGAGCCCACCACCAGCGTGTTGTTGTTGCTGAAGCCCGACTCCGATACGCTGCCCGTGCCCATGATGAGTACGTCGGCGTGGATCAGGCCCAGCATCTTCTCGCACAGCGGTCCCAGCATGACGCGAATGCGTGGATCGAGAAAACCGCCGGTCAGCGTCAACTCAATATTGCGCCGCGCCTCCAATGTCTCGGCGATGGGCAGTGAATTGGTGACGATGTGCAGCGACTTGCCAGCAAGCTCACCGGCGACCGCCGCGACCGTCGAGCCGCCGTCGAGAATCACAGTCTGGCTGTCCCGAACCAGTCCGGCGGCAAGGCGCGCAATGCGACTCTTCTCATCGCTGAAGCGACCGCTCTCAACCGTAAAGTCAAAGGCGCCGCTCCCGTTCGTGTGAACTGGGACAGCACCTCCATAGACACGCTTGAGTACGCTCTCGGCTTCGAGCAGATCGAGATCGCGGCGCACGCTGGACTCCGATGCATCGAGTTCGAGGCAGAGTGTCTCCAGATCAAGAAAGTCCCTGACCTCCAACATCTGTCGAATTCTCAGTTGCCGTTCAGCAGCTTTCATCGTGTCTTGGCCGAGGCTCGCAATCGGGAACTTCGGGGCTTCCTGTTTAGGACGCGTTGATCGCCTTCATCACCGCATCGGTAACGGTTTGCACCAGACGATCCAGCTCCGGCGCGTCGGCCGACAGCAGCGTGGCGCCGTCCCGTGTGCAGGGAAGCAGAGCAATCGAGTTCGGAACCTCCATGTCGGAGAGTTGACACTCCTTGATCCCCGTGGTGTCGAAGCGCGAGTCTGGCAGGCCCAGACTCTTCTTGATGTTGAGCAGGTCAGCGGTGTGCTTCTCGGAGATCTGCGAGATTGGTACGCCCAGCATTGAAGCGTTCATCAGGGTCCAGCAGTAGGTGTCAACTACCTCGGCGTACCACTCCGCGTGTGTGACCGTGTCGGCCCAGCAAATAATGCCGTGGTTCGACAGCAGCACGGTGTTGTGCTCGCGGACGTACGGTATAACGGTTTGTGCAAAGGCTGCGGTGCCCGGCGTCTCGTACGGCGAGACGGCAACCTTGCCGACAAAGACCTCAAACTCCGGGATGATGTTGTTGGGTGGAACGCGGCCCGTAATCGCGTATGCAGTGGCATGGGGCGGATGGCAGTGAACCGCCGACTTTGCCTCAGGCACGGCTTTGTAGATTTCGAGATGCAGAAAGATCTCACTGGTGCGCGGACGCTTGCCCGCAACCTGAACGCCGTCCAGATCGACCAGACAGATGTCTTCCGGTGTCAGATCCAGCTTGCTGCACAGGGTCGGCGTGCACAGAACCTCGTTGGGGCCGATGCGGAAGGAGATATTGCCGCCATTGCCATCGACGTAGGAGCGGTTCCACAGCTTGCGGCCCACCGCACAGATCTCCTTCTTGATCGCCTCGGCCTCAGGCGTCGTATACAGACGTGGATCGGCGGGGCTGCGCGGCTTGGCAGGCGCAGGCGTGGAGGTGGTCGGCTTGCTGACAGTGGTACTGGCATTGGAATCAGCAGGAGTTGCCGTGCCAGATGCATTGCAGAAGACAATCTCAATGTCGTTTTGGCGCAGATAGTCCAGCGCCGAAGGCGTAATTACGCAGCGCTGTAGAACGCGGACTTGGGTCGCGCCAGCGGCCTGGGCGCTCTGTGCATCACGTAGTGCCAGAACGTTCTGACCGGTCAGTTGAATCTCTTTCGTTTCGCCTTTGCTCACTTCTGCACCTCAAATCCTGATTTGTATGTACTGCTGTTAATAAGTTCTCTGCTGCTGAATCTTCGATTGAACCTCTTCGTTGCTGACCTGCTATGGTTTTGCAATACCAGTTGTAATGGAGTCAATAATCAACGAGCAGTACGCGTCGATTGGAACTTTCGTCGGCCAGAAGGGATTAGCGGCTTCGGCTCCCTCTGTAAATGCCACCATCTGGCCCTTGGCTGCACCCAGTGCATCGACTGCGACCAGAGACTTGCCGCCGCCCAATCCATTCTTAGCTTTCAGATTCTCCATGGTCACGGGCTCGACGACGACCAGTGTCTTGCCCGATAGCTCTGCAATCGCCGGGTTGAGAACGACGTGTCCTCGAACGATGCCCAGTCTCATGCCGTCCTCCCTGCCTGCAATGTGTTGCGCTGTTTTGGTGCATGCAGTGCATCGACTATGCCTGCTACCACCATGCGCGCAGGCGTGTTGCTGCCGTAGCGCTGGCGCGCGATGTCGCCGTCGGTCGAGACCAACACGGTTGCTCCCTGCGCCGCGCCCATCCAGTCGACGATGACCAGCGGCTCCGCACTGACGCTGCCGTCGGATTCCAGCCGCTCGGCGATCAATAAACGACAGCCCTCCAGCGACGCGTGCTTGGCCGCTGCAACCACCGTGCCGTCGATGCGGGCGAGAAACATGCTTAGACGATCCTCAATGCGCCACCAATGGTGATCTGGCGCTCGCGGGTGAAGGTGAGTGGCGTGGTGATCCCTTCGCCGGTCGGCGTTGCAATGCTGTGGCTCAGGTAGCCCGGCCCGCCGAATCCCAACGATGCCAGCGACGATGCGTTGCTGACGAAGATCGTCGTGTTCATAGCCCGTGCCATGCGCGTAACTGTGCCCACATCGCGGGAGTGGATGACAGCCGTGTGCCGATAGCCATGCTCGGCCTTCACCGATGCAGCAATGGCAGCTTCGACGTTCAGTACGCGAATCATCGGAATGAAGGGCATCATCTGCTCTTCTACAACGAAGGGATGATTCTCGTCCGTCTCGCCGTAGAGAATCTGCGCGTTTGCCGGAACTGTGACGCCAGCTGCAGCCGCAAGTACCGCGACATCCTTGCCGACCAGCTCCTTGCGAACATGCGCGCGAGCGCAACCCTTGCCGTCGCCATCGAAGGTAAATGCTGCCTTGGTCAGGGTCTCGATGGCCGCTTTATCCAGCTCGAAACCGCCTGCGCGCCGCATCGCCTCCTTGAAGGCAATGGCAACTGAGGCAACGACAAAGATCTCCTTCTCGCCGATGCAGAGCAGATTGTTATCGAAGCCGCATCCCTCGATAATAGATCGTGCTGCCAGATCGAGATCCGCAGTCTCGTCGACGACGACCGGCGGATTGCCGGGACCGGCTGCAATAACGCGCTTGCCGTACTTGCTGGCCGCAGCTACTACCATTGGTCCGCCGGTAACGCAGAGTAATGCAACCTGCGGATGCTGGAACATCTGCGCCGCCGATTCGATCGTGGGCTCCAGCACCGTGGTCATAACGTTGGCTACGCCGCACTGGCGCTCGATCTCCTTGTTGAAGAGCTGCAATGCATACTGCGAGACGCGCTTGCCCGATGGGTGCGGAGCAAAGATCGCCGTGTTGCCAGCGGCAAGAATGTTGATCGCGTTGGCCACCATCGTCGGCACCGCGTGAGTGACCGGAAGCGACATGCCGATGACGCCCCAAGGCGCATGCTCAATCAGCACTAGACCGGATTTGTCGGTGCGCGCCTCAGTGTGCATCGCCTCCACTCCGAGCACATACTGCATGTTCTTCAGCTTCTGAATCTTGTGATCGAGGCGACCCACCTTGGTCTCCTCCAACTCCATTCGGCCCAACTCGTCACAGCGGCTGATACTGATGTCGCGGATGATCGAAATCATGCGTCCGCGTTCTTCCAGACTCATCTCGCCGACCTTTGCCTGCGCCACAGCGGCAGCCTTTACGGCCTCGTCCACGGTGAGGAAGACGCCGTCGTGCGCGTCTGCGCTGTTAGCCGCCAAGTTGCTGGTAGCAGCTAGATTGACGGCTGCACTATTACTATTGTGCGGCAGAGCGCACGAGTTGGTTACCACGGAAGTCGGCTGCGACTGCGGCTGCTGAATCTGTGCGCGGAGCCTTGCGACAACCTCTTTCGCAATATCCGCAATCACCTGCTCCTGATTCGTCATTTATGGCTTCTCCAATACTTTTCCGTCAACCTCGACGGTATCCACAATTCCCACGATGACCGCATCGACCGGTGTATCCTTGGTTGCATGCGTCAGCCGCGCCGAACTTCCCTGCGTAAACAGAACGCATTCGCCGATGCCCGCGCCCACGCTATCCACAGCCACCACCGAACTGCCCGAGCTCTCCAGCTTGCCGCCCTTGCTGATGTACGGTTGCACCAGAAGCAGCTTCATCCCACAGAACTTTTCGTTCTTCTGCGTGGCGACTACGTTGCCAATTACCTTTGCAATAAACATGCCCGTCCCCTCTTGTGCCGCAACGGGGCGCGCCGCTGCGCGCACTCCCGTGCAAAGCTCCTGCTACTTCAGAACGGAACTGATGCTGGCATTCGGACGCGCGATTACGTGCACACTCTGCACTTCACCGACAGCCTTGCCTGCGGCTGCGCCTGCGTCAACCGCGGCGCGAACGCTGCCTACATCGCCTTGCACGAAGATCGAGACTAGTCCGCTGCCGATCTTGTTCCAGCCCACAAACTCGACGCTGGCAGCCTTCAGCATGGCATCGGTGGCCTGCACGGCTGCAATCAGGCCTTTCGTTTCAATCATTCCAAGCGCTTCATTGGCCATTTCATCTCTCCCAATAAACTAATTCCGTAATAATTCCGTGACTAATAACCGAATAATTCGCGGCAATAATTTCGCGAATAATAAATCGTCGCGAAATACTCAGCGCGACTTACTTTAGGAAGCTATCGACCAGCGAATCGTGGGGACGCGCGATGACGTGCGAGGCCACCAACTCTCCGACGGACTTAGCCGCAGCCGCACCGGCATCAACGGC
>CAZPZL010000045.1:0-12193 GCA_964590925.1 uncultured Granulicella sp. | reverse complement strand
CATCCCAGAAGCATCAGCCGTCGCCGGCCAAATCGATCCACCAGAAGCATCGCAATGACAGTGAAGATCAGGTTGATGGTTCCGGTGATGACGATGTTGAAGAGAATCTCGTTGACACCGTATCCGGCGCTGCGATAGACCTCTTCGGCGTAGTTGAACAGAATATTGATTCCGCTCCACTGCTGTAGAACGGCGAGGCCGACGCCGATCATAAGCAGCCTTCGGATGTTGGGGGAGCGATAGGCGCGCCAGTCGCGCTTGCTGGTGGAGACGGCGAGTGTACTTGCCACCGCGGCCAGCTCTACCTCGCTGTACCGCACCCCGCCGATCCGCGCCAGAACCCGGCCTGCCGCATCCATCTGCCCGCGAGCGACCAGCCAGCGCGGGCTCTCGGGGATCATCGGCGTCGTCAGCAGAAAGATCACGGCAGGAACCGCGACGGCGGTAAACATCCAGCGCCAGCCGTACTGCACATTCCAGGAGGCAGCCAGCATCGCCGCGGTGGCGTGCTCTGGGACGCGCTCGGCGATCCTCCAGTTGGCGATCTGCGCGGCCAGAATCCCCACCACCAGAGCCAGCTGATTGAGGCTTACCAGACGTCCACGCCAGGCGGCAGGGCTGATCTCCGCAATGTACATAGGGGAGACGTTCGACGCCAGACCGATTGCGACCCCGCCTACGATGCGCCAGGTAATAAACATCCCGAAGCTATAGGCCCAGCCGGTAAGAATCGACGAGAGCGCGAAGAGAAGGGCCGAGAAGAGCAGCACCTTCTTTCTTCCCAGGCGATCGCTCATGCCTCCGGCCAGCAACGAACCGACGAAGCAGCCAACCAGCGCGCAGCTATTGGCCCAGCCGATCTCTGCCGCGGAGTCGAGGTGAAAGTACGCCTCATAGAAGGGCTTGGCGCCGCCGATGACGACCCAGTCGTAGCCGAAGAGAAGCCCCCCCATGGCGGCGACGAAGGCTATCATCCAGATAAAGCCTATGCGTAGCTCTCCCTCGAAGGAGGGTGTCTGCGCGGGAGTGGAGCGGGCGATCTGCATGTTTATCTCGCTTCTGCAAAGGCTGGTTGGATCTGATGAAGAAGATCAGAGGCGACTGCGTGATTGCGGTCGATCGCAAGAATCTCCGTGAGCAGGTCGACGGCCTCCTCGTTGCGATCCAGACCGGCGAGAGCCTGGGCGCGCAGAGATCGCGCCTCGATCCGGTTGCGGTGCGCGAGGTCGTCTTCAAAGAGCAGCATCGTCGGCAACGAGGTGGCGAAGTAGTCGATCTTTGCCTCCGTCGCCTCCAGTCGCAGGCTGTAGTCGTAGATTGCCGTGAGGGTCTGATGCGCCTCTGTCGGCAATCCCAGCTTGCGCTGAGCCATCGCCGTCCAGTAGCTCATCGCGGAGACGCTCCGCACCGCCATCTGCTCGAAGTCGCCGCGTTGGCTGGTCGCGCGCTGCCACCAGAAGGCCGCCGCAGCCGGATCGCCCAGCGACTCATGAGCGACTCCGATCCAGTAGTAGAGGTCACTCTGATTGGCCAGAAGATGCCGGGCCTCGCTGAGGTTCTCCGGCGGGGTCAGCGCGGCCTCAAACTGTTTGCAGGCCGCGGCCGGATCGCCTGCGTGTAGCTTGGCCTGCCCCAGTTGCAGGCGGGCGTGGATGTACTGCGCGAGCACCAGGCCCTCGCCTCCCTCCCAGGGCTGAAATCTGCGCGTGAGCAGCATCTGCAAGGCCCTCTCCGGCTGGCCCAGATGGTTGTATAACGTTGCCAGCTCGACCGAGAGATCGTCGCGCCTTGCGGTAAGTTCGGGGTACTGGCACAGCTCTGTCAGACGCAGCGATGGTTCGATACCGATGCGCTTCCATAGCTGATCCCGCTCATAGAGCACACGGCCATCGGATGGATCGAGGGCAAAGGCTCGGTCGAAGGACTCCCGCGCGCGCGCGCTATCGCCCCGCACGTTGAACAGCGCGATGCCGAGGTTTCTCCACACCGTGGCAAAGCCCGCGTTCAGAGCAGCCGCAATCTCCCACTGCTCGATCGCCTCCGCGTGACGGCGGCGGTCATAGAGCCAGTTGCCCAGCAGATAGTGCGGCGCAGCCTGCTCGGGATGGGCTGCGATGGCCGCCTGCAAGACCACCATCTCTTCCAGGCGGGCAGGGAAGCAGTAGTCAAGCGGCGTCCGGTGGGCGCGTGCCCAGCTTTCCTCAGCGGTTGGTAGCTTCAGATCGCTCTCGATGGTGGCCAGAGTAAACAGCACCATGGGCAGCGAACCATCCTGAACGGTCGTGCCTACTGATCGAAGCAGAGCTGCGGCCTCTTCTCTGAGGCCGGCACGTAACAGATCGAAGGCCAGATCCAGACTCTCCTGCCCGTTCGCCGGCTGTATCCCGTCGCGATAGCGCGAGGCCAGATCCAGGTGGTCGAGGGCTTTTATCTGCAGCTGCCTCTGGATGGCTTCGTCGCCTCGCCCCAGTCGCGTCAGAGCAACGACCCGCAGATTCAAGGCATTCAGATTGTCGCAGTTCGTGCTCAGCGAGCGATCGAGGTGGTCAAGTGCGATCGCCCAGTCTCCCCGCGTAGCATCGATCTCGGCGAGAGCAAGGTAGGCAGGAGCCCTCCAGGCCATATTCCAGGTCGCTTTGTAGAGTGCGTCATAGGCGGCTTGATCGCGACCGCGCAATCTCTCCGTAACGCCGAGGTTATAAAATGCCTCGCCGTCATATGGGTTCGGATTCAGCCGAGTGAGACGAGAGATGGCAGCCTCGAAGTGGGTGGCGGCCTGATCGAACTCGCCACGCCCGAGTCGCCACAGGCCCAGTGCGTTGTTGCACCGGCTCTCGCCGGGATCGCGGGCAAGCGCCTCCTGCCAGTAGGTCTCGGCAGGCAGAGTCGCGTGACGGTACTGATAGAGGTGCAGGCCGGTGAGGTAGAGCTCTTCGAGATTCGATATCGCGGAGGGGGGAAGCGGCTCGACGGCGACGTCGGGTGATTGCATGGGGACCACCTTGGCCTCATCGTACTCAATGAGCATGCGTCCGTCGCAGCGAACCTCTACCCAGAGCGGATAGCCGATCAGAGCCGGGGGAATGGCTACCGCGAAGCAGATGGGATGGGCAACGTCCACCAGGCACGTGCGCTGATCGATCTCTGTTGAGGAGCTGCGCAGCGCAATCGTAACCTCTCCTAAGGAGTGCGTGAGATAGAGTCCGACCTGAACCTCGGAGCCGACCGCGCGCACACTCAGGGCGGCGTCCATGTTGGCCGCCTGAGGCGTGCCTATTACGTGGATCGGATACCAGTTCTGAGTAAAGGTCTTCGTCTCCCACGGCGCAAGGTAAGAGAAGTCCGGCTGATTGTCGGTGTAGACCCCGGCCATCAGTTCGATATACGGGCCGTCATCATCGGTGAGACTGCGATCCCAGGCGTAGCCGAAGTCATGATTGCCCCAGGTCCACTGCTTCTTGCCCGGAGCAATGTGGTGGTTCGCTACGTGTACGATACCGCAGTTGGTCCTGTGGTCGTATCCGCCGAAGAAATCATCTTTGGTGCCGGTGATCATGTAGCTGGTCGGCACCGGAATGTTGGCATACCAGCTCAGATCGTTCGCCGGATAAGAGCCATCCGGGACGAACTTGGCCGGCGCCTCCTCGGCAGCAACGCCGGAGACGGCGCGCTCGCCGTAGTTGACCCCGTAGTAGGAGCCGTCGCATTGGGGAAAGCTCGTAACCGCGCGCTTGGCATGATCGGCCACAAAGCGCACGTCGGTGGGAAAGAAGGACTGATAGTGCTCGTGCACGCGCGTGGCGACGTTGGCCCACCAGAGAAAGGTCTGCGTGTAGGGCGTGCGATTGAAGAGCCGCACCTTGAGCTCGACGACGGCTCGATCCGGCCGCAGACAGATGCCGTGCATCCCCTTCATGCGCAGCATGGGATCGTGATCGCTGCACCAGACCGTGACGGCGCCGTCCTCCTGCTGCTCGATCTCGGTCTCGACCGGCATATAGGTTGCAGGACGATGGTGCTGCGGCCAGTTGAACTCGACGCCGCCGGAGATCCACGGCCCGGCGAGTCCGACCAGCGCCGGCTTGATCACATTCTGACGGTAGAAGAAATCGTAGCCCGTGGTCTTGTCGTAGCCGACATGAATCCGCCCGCCCAGCTCCGGCAGGATCATCAACCGCAAGTATTCATTTTCGATATGAATCGCCTGCCAGAGCTTGGTCTCGGGCTCAGTGGCGACGCGATCGATGAAGGGCAGCGGGTAGACCCGGCCGCTGCTTCCCTGATAGACCCTCTTCTCCAGAAACATCGGATTTTTGTCGGCGGCATCGGGCTGGTAGGTGAGGATCTCAACCGGCTCGCGCCATGCCTTTACCGAACCCTGGAGATGAGCCGGAGTCTCGGGAAGTATCAGCAATTGCAGCGGTTGCTCCGTCATCGCGTGCTCATTAGCCGTCGACATGGAACTCCTTTGAGAAAAACGTTATCGTGCACGTTAATCTAACTGTCGACTCTTACGCCTGTCAACGATCTCGAACTCTTCGACCAAAGGAGGCTGGATAGAGACTGTAATCTTCAGCGTTTTGGGTAGGACCGCTCCTCCTGGGAAAGGTAATCCATGAACAAAGGAAGGCTGCTGCGCAGAATGATATGCGGAGCCAATCGAGTGTTCTCTTCCGGAGTGGCCCCATTGGTCAGATAGCGGCAGAGCATCTCGAAGGCCATGCGGCCCTGGGTAAAGGGTCGCTGATAAAGCGTAGCGAATACCTTGTTCGAATCGATCATGGCCGCCAGCTCAGGAAAGAGATCGGTGGTTATGATCTGAAGTCTGCCGAAGGCCTCTGCCTTTTCTACCGCACACAGAACCGGCAGGCTGTTGGCGGTGCTGATATAAATGCCGCCCAGGTTGGGAGTCTTGCGTATCAGCTTGAGCGCGGTTTTGTAGGCTTCTTCCGGTCGCTCATGAGACTCTACGGCCGGGATCAGCGAGAGATGGGGAGCTAGTGTCGCTAGCGAAGCAGCAAATCCACGCAGCTTGTCGGCGTGATCCTGAATCTTCAGATCTCCTGTGAACAGGGCGACCGACGCGGAAGACGGGAGCACTCGTCCCAGAAGCTCAGCGGCTATGCCCCCGCTGGTGAACGAGTCGACTGCGATGCATGCAAGGCGTCCAGTGCGCGGTGCGTCCGTCGAGACGTAGATCATCGGCGTATTGCGCTCCGGATTGCGAACGAGCGAGGACATCCTCGCAGAGCTTTCCGGTGCCAGGATGACACCATCGAACTGCTCCCAGTGGGCGGCTCGCATCGCCTCCAGATCCCCTTCGCCCAAGCGAGGATAGGTGTAGAAGGCCAGATCGACGCCGGGGCCCGACCAGGACTCCGCTGCTTTTTGAATACCTTCGCGCAACACGCCGAAGAACGATGCGATCTGGGTGGGGAGAAATACCCCCACGCGAAGGTGGCGGTTCAAACGCAGATTGCGGGCTGCGATGTTGGGGCTGTAGTTCAACTTCTGGGCCATCTTTAGGACACGATCACGCGTCTTGGGGCTAACGCCGATCCTGCCATGCAAAGCCCGATCAACGGTTCCGTTGGAGATGCCCAGAGCATCTGCAATCTGCCGAATACCGATTGGCTTTGAAGGGTCTTGGCTCACTTCAGCATTCTACTCGGTCACCTGCAGCAGAGCATGAAAGATAGATCGACAAGAGGCGAGATAGAACGCGAGATCTTCTTCTCGCCCTGGCTCGCGGCGGACGTTTGACCATCTCGCCCAGATGGTTATTCACTTGACTCAGGCGGCTTAGATGCTGTGCGCCATCGCCATCGGCGTTTGCCGGGAGTAATTCGACCGATCTCTGCCGTGATAGAACGGAAAAACCTTTATATTCATGGAATTACAGCGTATCGTCGGGAGCTAAATGACACAGAGAGGAACACTTGGATTCCTTATCGTGCCCTCGTTTGTGCCCTAGTTAGGAAAAGCGGCGGCGATCTAAAACCCTAACGGAGCTCAGACGGGCTGGCACCTGTACTGAAAAGAGGATTATTTGATCGTATTGCACTTCGGTGAATGGCGACGAAGACCACGCGGTCGAGGGTTATCTCATTAGGACGCACCAGAAGATCTATAGCGACCTTGGCGAATGCGTATGAATGAGTACGCGGTTCTCCTGCGATCTATCCTCTCACCGGACCAATAAAATTGGGGCCGCGTGAGCGACCCCAATAGTTAACTTAATAATAAATTCCGGCGTTGATCGGAGCAGATCTTAGAACTTCATCGTGAACGATCCGGTGACGGTGCGTGGCGCGCCGGGTTGCAAGGTGTTGTTGTTGACCGATGTGGGATCGCTGGCGACGAAGCCATTAGTCCCGATTGGTCCCCAATACTGCGTATTGGCGATGTTGTAGACGTTCAGTTGGAACTTGATTTGGTCAAAGATGCCGGCCTTATCGATGTGGTAGCTGGTGCCAAACTCGCCCAGGCAGCGGCCGCCGACGCTGTTGTCATTGGAGTAGGTGAAGAAGCGCTGGCCCATAAAGTCGGCACCCATATGAACGTCAAAGCCCTTCTTGCTATAGGAGAGTTCGTTCTTGTAGAGCGTCTGGGGCGAGTCGACCGTGACCTTACCGCCTGTGAGTATAGTGGTGACGACGTTGCTCGAATTGGTGACGTTGTAATTGGAATCGTAAGTGGATTTGCTATAGGTGATGGCGTTGTAGAAAGACCAGCCATCACCAAAGTGAACTGTGATTGCGCCGTCCACGCCGTTGGTGGTAACGCCGCCAACGTTCGAGAGTAGCGAGGCAGCACCGGCGATTCCAGGGCCTTGCTGGATAGCCAGCAGACGGTTGCTGAAATTGACGTGAAAGTAGCTGGCCTGCGCCTGCAGGCGCTTGTCGTTGTGACGATAGCCAAACTCTTCGCTCCAGGAACTCTCCGGTTTCAAATTGTTGGTCAGCGCATTGAAACCCGCCTGCGAGGTTCCCCAGGGCGATGTGCCGAAGCCATTGCCGCCAGCCTGGAAGGCGCGAACGTTTTCGGCTACATTTGCGAAGACTTCGTTGCTCTTGTTCAGCTTCCAATTGACGCCAACTTGCGGCAGGAATCCTTTGCCCGAGTTGAGCTTGCCCTGTGCGTAGTTGGAGGCGGTATCGGTCGGGTTGAGGTTGATGCCCTTGTCAAAGGCTACAAGTGTTCCCGTGGTGTAGGTCTCGCTGGTCTTGAATCCGGCAGAAAGAGTAATGTCCGATGTGACCTTGAACTGGTCCTGTAAGTGAAACTGGAAAAGGTTGGTCGGGAAATTATAGGCCCACTGAGTCCAGAAGGGGAACTTGGGCGTGTCGTAGATGGAGTACTGCGGACCTTGCAGTGTAGTGCCGTAGAAGCGGCGTGCCAGGTCGAAGCTCTCCTTCTCGAACCAGATGCCACCCTCAAGCGAGTTGCTCTTGGTTTCATAGCTAAGCGTGTCGATGAGGCCTCCACGAGCGATGCGATACTCGCTGGTGCGCTCGGAGATCGGCGAGATGGCTATGCCCGACGGATCGTACGTTGCCAGATACGGAGTGAACCACAGACCGGTCCCGGCGTTATGGTGGCCATAGATAGTCGTCTTCGAGGTCAGGTGATCGGTGATCGCTGTCTTGTAGCTGACGTAGCCAAGGAAGTCCTTGCGCAGACCGCCGGCAGCGTAGTAGCCCGCGTCTTCAGGATCGTTCGAGAGGTCGCCGAAGCCGGTCTGCATCGTGGGAATAGCACCAGGGAAGGTAGTCGAGATTCCGGCGAAGGTGGGAAGTTGCGTTTTGGTCGGATGAGTGAAGTTCCACTGCGCGTTGTACGCGTTGGCAGCTTGTAGTGCGGTGTTCCAGTCGCCAAAGTTGTCCCACTTGTAGCCCAACTTCTGCACCCAGACCGTGTTGTCGTCTTGATAGTCGACCTCCTGTCTGTTGGAGAAATCGGCGTAGACGGTAATGACACCAGTGCTACCCACAAACTGCTGAAGTTTGGTGTTCAACTGGAAGTAGCTCTGACGGATAGGCCCGCCGCCACGCCACTTGTCGGAGGTCTGGTAGACCCCGTCAATGAAGAGCTTGGTATGAGTCGAGAGCAGACCGCTGTCATAGCGCGCGAAGGTGCGCGAGCCGCTGAAGCTACCAAACGACTGCGTCGCCTGCAAGCCGCGCTTGTCTGATGGATCGATCGATAGAAACTGAATGGCACCGCCCAGATTGCTGGTCGAGGCCGTCTGCAGCGCTCCGGTTCCTTGCGACAGATTTGCAGTTCTAAGATTCTCATCGATCAGCGCGCGGCTGATATGCAAGCCATTCAGGTTGCCGTAAGACATATCGCCCAGCGGAACGTCGTCCAGTGTAAAGCCGAGCTGATTCTGATTGAAGCCGCGCACTGAGATGCGCAGTGCCCACTCGTATGCACCATAGGGATCAGCCGAGGTGACGCTGACACTGGGCAGATGCGCCAGAACTGCGATGGGGCTGGTTCCCGGCGTTGTCTCTAGCAGCAGCTTCGAGTCGACCGACTGCACGTCGCGCGTCTCGCCGGTTGCCGTGACCGTGACCTGATCGGCAACCGAGATTCGCGAGACCTCCTCGGGATTCGTCTCCGTTTCGCCCGTAGACGGCGGGGTCGCTTGCGCCAGTTGCGTCGGCGGAGCCGTTGCTGGTTGCTCTTGCGCCATGACCATCGTGGCGGCTCCATGGAACAGGCCCGCTGCGACAATCACTCCTATTACTGTTCGAGTTGCGTATCGAATCATCTTGCCTCCTGTGAGATATCCCGGCTACAAATAATCCACATCGCTACAGTGTGCCTCGGAATCACTCGGGGCTCCTTTGGGTAGCAGTGGTGCATCAACGAATGCGCGGAAAACGATAAGCCATAGAGAGGTCTGAATGCCTCTCTCTAGATCAACTGTTGTTGCATGACGAACTTAGAGTAGAGACGCGAGGTTGCTTTTGTGTGAATACGTCCTTGAATACTGGGTTAATTCTTCTCTGTGTTCACGTTGCTCAAAATCAACCGAAGAGCGAGGGGGCTGCTTCTCAGAACAACGATCTACGCAGACCACGCTAGGTTGTCTCTCCAGCGAAGAGGCTCTAGTCGTCGTCCTTTCTGGCCTTCTTGTGTTTTTGCGTAATCTGCATTGGAATCGGCGCATCGCCCATCGCATCGCGCCATAGAATCACGTTCAGCTTCCGCGCATCGGCCCGGTCCGCATGGGTAAAGTCCATCTTCTTGGACTCTTCGGCGCCCACTGCAGTGGCCTTGTTGGCGGTATAGATCAGGCCATTATTCCGATTTGTTGTATCCGCAACAAAGGGAGCTTGATCGCCTGGGCCGGTAAAGAGTGAGCCCATCATCGACGCGAGAGCATCGTTGTTATTCATCGGAGGCAGTCCGAGCAGTGACTCCATCGTGCGAACCACGCTCACTGTCGAATAGAAGCGGCTGTCCACAAAGGCGCCGCCATCGATGGCGTGTGGCGCATATTTACTGACGACCAGCGCAAGGCTTCGATGTGCATCCACATGGTCCGCACCGTTCTGCGCGTCGTCCTCCAGAATAAAGATTGCGGTATCGTTCCAAAATCCCGAGTGGGAGATCGCCTCCACCACGCGTCCGACGGCCAGATCATTATCCGCAACCAGAGACTTTGGCGTGGGTCCTCCCGGCTTGGTTCCTGCGGTGTGGTCGTTACCCAGCCGCATCGTGATGTAGTTGGGCATGGAGTCGATGCCAGCGTTGCGATCTGCAATCCAGCCTTGCAGGTGTTTCAGTAAAACGTTTGCTCGGATCTGGTCTGGAATACTCAGGTTGAAGTCTGGCGACTCAGCGGCAAAGTGCCCGACCAGCTCTGGCTTGGTTGCAACATTCCCAGCAAGCAGTGGAATCGACCAAGGCCACAGGTTTATCCCACCACCCCACAGCTCGGGAATTGGTTCTCCCGGTCGGATCGCTTCTGGCGTGCAATGGCCTCCTGCAAGTACTGGCCCGTCCTGCGAGCGTCGGCTCGCCTTCTCATCGCAGAAGGTGGAGGCAATATACTCTCCAAAGTTGTAGTGTGTTTTACCGTGCGCCTCCGCATTGCCCCATAGATAGCCGCTCGATGGCTCGTTCACATCGGCAATCCGCTGCTGGATCGGATAGCCATTGGCAACCACTCCCTCGTAGTCATAGGTTCGTTGCTCGTTGCGATAGTTCTGCTCCCAGGTCTTCTCCAGGTAGTCAGTGCCAATCGCTGCATTCGACCAGACGTGCCCGTCGCCCGAGACCTCGCCGGAGTCAAAGAAGTTGTCCAGCACACCGAACTGCAGCGCTAGTTTGTGCTGGTTTGGGGTAATGCTCTCGCCGTACATGGCAAGCCGAGGATCTCCGTTACCGACCTGTTTGCCATCCTTTGTCAGATCGCCGAAGACCTGATCATAGGTTCGGTTCTCCTTGATGATATAGATTACATGATGGATTGGATTGTCTCCTGCGGCAAAGGCCAGCTTCTCCTCGGCCGACTTCATCCGGTTGGCGGCGAGAACCTCCTCGGTCGCTGCCTTCAGATCAACCGAGTCCAGATCGATCGCAGCCAGCGATCCATAGAGAAGTGTCGCAATGTAAGTGAAGTCCTCATGATGCTTCGAACCCTCCGTCGCGCGTTGAGCAAAGTTGTTTGGCCCCGTCCCATGGCCTTTGGCCGTCGCCAAGTATAGCTGCTCGTGCGTTGACTTTGAGCCAGCCACTGGGGCGACCAGAGCCATCGAGATCGGCATCCACTCGGTTGGAACAAAGCCCTCTGGCTCCACCATCCCCCGCTTTGCCGCATTCGCTGTCAGCTTGTGGGTATCGATTACGGCCACCGCATCGGAGGCCATATTGGCGACATACAGATGAGCGCCATCGCCAGTGAGTGCTAGCGCCACGGGCTCGGCACCGAAATAGCTCTGCCCCGGCAGCCGCGTATCGAAGTATCCCTTCACAGCAAAATTCGCGACAGCTCTGTTGCCGGAGATATCCAGCGCAGCCACAGTATCTCGGTTGGACAACGCCACGTACAGGGTTCGACCATCGGGGCTCACCACGAGTGCGCAGGGATGCGAGCCGGGCTTGAGCGGGTCGTCCGGCTTCAGCAGAGCCAGTCTTCGTCCCACTGTGGCCGTGGCCAGATCGAGCTCCACCACCTCGCTGGCATTCCACAGCGCAACGTAGCCACGTTTTCTATCCTTCGATACCGCCAGTGCAATTGGGTAGGTCGAGGGGACCGCATCGCTCTCAGAGAGATCGAAGCGTGAGAGAATTTTGCCCGTCGCAACATCAAGCAGCAGAGCGTCATCGGAGAGGTTGTCAGCCACCAATAGTCGTTTGTCGTTCGCCTCGCCAACGACCGCTATCGCCGCAGGATACGGTACTGCCTTCGAGCCATCCACCTCACCGATCAGCTTTGTTCGACGTGCTCCCACCAACGATTGCAAAGGAATCGAGAGCGTCCGCTGCTGGGTGATCTTGCCTTCGCTGAAGCCATAAACGACCACACCATTGCCAATCGTGCTCTTTCCATCCGGTGCAAAGTCGGTCAGGGAAGCCATGCTGGCGTAGAGGTGCCTTCCATCCCAACTGAAGGCCAGGCCGGAGTACAGGCTCTGCTTGCCGGTCATCGCCGTCCGGTCGTCAGGAAAGTCAGTCAGTTTTCCTGTCTGGGTGTCCATGACGGCGAGTGACTGCAGGTACTGCGATTCATAGGTTCCAAAGCCGGCATTCACCGTGACCACATAGCGTCCATCTGGCGAGACGGCCATCGATAGTGGCATGGAGTTTATCCGCTGTGGATCTCCGAGAACAGAGCCGAGTTGCTTGCTGGAAGGCAGATCGATCCGTGCAGGAAAGGATTTCGACTGCGCCTGTAAGGTGTGCGTCCATAGGGCAGAAGACACTGCCATTAATACCGTCACACCGAGTACAGACCTACGCGCATATAAATACTTTGCTGCAACTATCAGCTCTAAATCAATCATTCTGACAATCTATTGCGCGTCCGATAATAGAGCGTTACAAATCAATTCCTAACCCGAGATTTTAATTATGGGGCTTAGGAAGAAAAGGTGCTCAGAGAGGGTCCTTTCTCAAGAGGGCTAGTAGCACTTTGTAGAGGTCATCTTTGCGGTGATTGAAGCGAAATTCTGTTTCT